>JBGOWS010000166.1:0-5190 GCA_041478735.1 Thermodesulfovibrionia bacterium
AATCTTTCTAAGACGGAGGCATAAGTGGGGGTATTAAATATACCCAACACACTCACAATAACAAGGATAGTTATCATCCCTATATTTATAACTTCAATAATATATAAACGCTATGATTATTCCCTTTATCTTTTCATAATCGCCGCGCTTACAGATTTATTTGACGGACTTTTTGCGCGTATTAAAAATCAAAAAACTGTTTTAGGCACTTTTCTCGATCCTCTCGCAGATAAATTCCTGCTTGTTACAGCATTTATTATTTTATCCAGTTATGACTTAATACCAAAATGGCTTACAGTAACAGTTATAAGCAGGGACATCATTGTAATTACAGGCTGGTTTTTACTGTACTTCATTACCGACACAGCAAGGGTTGAGCCAACAGTACTTGGCAAGGCTACGATATGGGTACAGAGTATATTTATCGCTTATGTTCTTATTGATGCCAATCTTCATTACCTGCCGGATATACCTAAGCTGCTTGTGTGGATAACCGCAGGGGTTACTATAGTCTCCGGACTTCACTATATTTACAGGGGATTAAAACTATCACATGCAGGCTGAAAAAGGTATAAAGATAGACAATATTCATCCAGGCGGTCTGGCCGAAAAAGCAGGGCTTATTCCCGGCGATTTACTCCTCTCTATAAACTCGCATAAACTGCGCGATCCAATTGACTTCTTATTTTACAGTACCGATGATATTCTCGATATTGAAGCAAATCGGGATGGAAAAAGTTTTAATATCCGGGCGGTCCGGAAGGGCCGCGAAAGTTTTGGTCTGGATTTTAAGCCTTTTAAGGTTATGACATGTAAAAACAACTGTATATTCTGTTTCATAAAACAGCTTCCAAAAGGGCTCAGGAAAACACTCTATATAAAAGATGAGGATTACAGAATGTCATTCCTCTACGGAAATTACATCACTCTCACGAATATAAGCAAAGAAGATAGGAAGCGCATAATGGATCAGCGGTTAAGCCCACTATACATTTCCGTTCATTCAACAAATAGGCCGTTGAGGAATAAACTCCTTGGAAATGTAAAGGCTCCTGACATCCTTAAAGAACTCAAATTCTTTAGTGACAACAAAATAAGGTTTAACATACAGATTGTCCTATGCCCAGATTACAATGATGGGGAAGAACTGCAAAAGACTCTTAGTGATCTTTCCAGGTTCTATCCTTATGTCCTGTCGATTGCAGTTGTGCCAGTTGGCCTGACCATGTACAAAAAACATAACATTCGACCTGTTGAAAAGGCGGATGCTGAGCATACAATAAAAATCCTAGAATCGTATCAGAAGAGGTTTAGGAAAAAACATGGCAACCCTGTCGTATACGGGGCGGATGAGCTATATTTAAAGGCAGAATATCCATTTCCACCTCTTAAGGATTATGGGGATCTACATCAGCTAGAAAATGGTGTTGGAATGGTGCCTCTATTTATTAACCAGGCAAAAAAACTCAAACTCCCTAAGATGTTACAGTGCAAAAAGAAATTCCTTACCTTTACCGGCCTATCATTTTATCCCTTTCTTAAAAGGTTCATAACAAGACTTTTCGAGAAAGAAAACCTTAATATTATTGATGTGGCACCTGTCGAGAATAAGTTTTTGGGTCCGTCTATTACAGTTGCAGGGCTGCTGACAGGGAGGGATGTAATAAGAACATTATTAGACAGAACAGAAGGCTATGAAGCAATACTTGTACCTGATGTTGTCCTTGATGAAAAAAACAGGTTTCTGGATAATATCTCTATAAATGATATGGAAGAAGCACTCGGTATCCCTGCAAAGAAAATCAAATCAACACCAGAGGGACTTATAAAAGGAATTGCTGAAGAAGGATAAAAACCTTACCCGATAAGCATATATTGACAGATAGAACCTTTAATGATAAGATTTTTATCATGAGAAATACCCTGATAATATTTTGCTTAATACTGTTTATTGTTACTGTTGCCTCTGCGGATATTTACAAGTACATAGATGAAAACGGTGTAATCTGCTATACTGACACGCCTTTTGGAAAGAAGGCAAAAAAGGTTATTAAAGAAAATACAAATTCAACCCCTGTTCAGCAGCTTGCCAAAATAGATTCCAGAGGCACTACAAATTATCATCGTATTGTGCATGAGAAGGCAACAGAGTATGATATAGATCCATCTCTTATAAAGGCTGTAATAAAAACAGAGTCTAACTGGAATCACAGGGCCATTTCGAGGAAAGGCGCAATGGGGCTTATGCAACTTATGCCTTCTACAGCAAACGATATGGATGTGCGTAATCCATTTAACCCTGAAGAAAATATTGAGGGTGGGACAAAATACCTTAAATATCTTTTAAAACGGTTTAATGGGAATCTTGTCCTTGCGCTTGCTGCTTATAATGCAGGGCCAAAGGCTGTTGAGAAGTTCGGGTTAGTCCCGCCGATTACCGAGACAAAACAGTACGTTAACAAAGTCCTTTCTCTTTATAATGGCAAGATGACATATAAAGTTGATTCACTAACCGAGGAAAAACCTGCCCCGATTTATAAAATCATCTTAGAAGACGGCACTGTACTTTTCACAAATTCCACCCTTTTTACAAAAGATCCTGTCAGGTTCTAAATGCCTGCTAAAGGAGACTTCCTTCAGGAAGAGATTCTGAAGTTAAAATATCAGAGGCGCGCAATTATACTTGCCCATAACTACCAGAGGGATGAGGTTCAAGAAATTGCTGATTTTGTAGGAGATTCCCTCGAGCTTTCAAGGACTGCTTCAACCCTAGACTGTGATGTTATAGTATTTGCCGGTGTAAATTTCATGGGAGAGAGCGCTTCGATCCTTTCCCCAAATAAGACTGTTCTACTCACAGAGATTGATGCAGGATGCCCAATGGCTGACATGATTCGTGTAGATTCACCGAGGTGGGAAAGAAAAAGCTTTCCGGGATTTAATAATCCACCTCCTTACATATACCCGCTTGAGTTTACATTGAGAGATATAAAGGCACAGTATCCCGGAGTACCTGTTGTGGCCTACGTGAATACAACCGCTGATGTAAAAGCCGAAAGTGACATCTGTTGTACATCAGCGAATGTTGTTAATGTCATTGAGTCGTTACCTGATGAAAGGGTGATATGCATACCTGACAGAAATCTATCCATGTGGGCTCAGCGGAATACGAAAAAACAGGTTATTGCATGGGATGGCTTCTGCCACGTGCATGAAAGAGTAAGGCCAGAAGATGTAAAAAAGGCAAGAATAGAACACCCCAAAGCGCTTCTAATGGCTCATCCGGAATGCAGGCTCGAGGTGCTTGAGATGGCAGATAATGTAACAAGCACCTCTGGAATGTTGCGCTTTGCAAAGGCATCCTCTGAGAAAGAGTTTATAGTGGGCACCGAGATAGGACTTATGTACCGTTTGAAAAAAGAAAACCCTGACAAGGTCTTCTATCCATTGAGAAAAGACATGATATGTCCGAATATGAAAAAGACTACACTCAATAGTGTTCTCAGGGCATTGAAAGAAAATAACTATATTGTTAAGGTACCTGAAAATATAAGGGTTCCAGCCAGGAAGGCACTGGACAGGATGCTCGGAGTAAGGTAAAAAGGTAAAAATCGGCTTAGAAATCCAGCGGGCTTTTTGCCTCTTTCACGGTTCTGCACAGATCGCCTCTTCAGCATCTCGCTGAATTGCCTCAGTATTTCGTCCGGAACATTCAGCATAGGATGATAACAGGAAATGTGTTATTCATTCCATTTAGAGTCTGTCCATAAACTCCGTTTTTCAGTCTGTCATTCCCGAAGTCCTTAATCGGGAATCCAGTGTTTTCAAGATGTTATAGATCCCCGGGTCAAGCCCGAGGATGACAAACCTTTACTTTATGGACAGACACTATTTAGGATGATAACAAGTTAGGAATTACAGTCATATTTTTAAAAAGTTGTCAAATTATTCACAAAAATCTGCTTCTGCTGGTATAATGACAAGAAACCAGTTAATAATATTGTTATGTCTCATCGAGATTGAAAGGAATGCAGTATGACTCCTAACGATATATCTCTCCTCGCAGTAGCTATTTCCCTCCTAAGTGTATTGTTTGCTGAGCGGAGCTTGCGAGAAGCGAAGGAGGCAAGGTCAGAGATCAGGAAACACAAACGGCTTAGTAGAATGACGGAGCTGTCTGTTCTTCTCTCAGATGTTCTCGTGATAGCACTCCAGCTTAGATACTTGGCAACAGAATGTTTTAGCCTCGCCAACGACAAGGATTTAGCAAGTAGGGACGATGTTGCACCTCGGCTAAAGACCCTCACGGATAAGATTAGCGCAGTAGATGCAACGATAGGAAAAATCAAAGAACTGAAACAGAAACTAAATAGCGATTCAACTATAGATTTGCAGCAAATTGAAGAGATGTTTTCAGCGTTCTATGAAAAAATAAAGCTTTTGGAGAATGATCTGGAGACTTGTCGAAGAGACCATGAATGGCTCAAAGGCTTGCCAGCCACCAGCATTTATGAAAAAAGGGGTATCATCACGTCATGAGAAGGAAGACATCAAGCGGAACACCTGACCGCTCTCGGCCAGTGAGCGGCACATTCTGTCAGAAGAGAGGGTGAGATGTCAAATCGAATCAGAAAGGTAATTAACTTAGAGTTTGAGGATTCGACAAAAACTAATGGTAAATATCTTGTATTTGACATAGAAACAACCGGGCTTCCGATTAATAGACATGCTAACCCTGGCGACTTTAAAAACTGGCCTTATGTTGTTCAAATCGCATGGCTTTTATTTGACGATGAGCACAAACTTATTGAGCATAACAATTTCTATTTAAAGCAGTCGGTAGTAATACCAGCCGATGCAACAAACATACACGGAATTACTACGGCAATGATGCTTGAACAAGGAATAGAGCCTTCAAATGTATATGCAAATTTCAAGAAGGCCATCGATAATACTGAATATCTTATTTCCCATAATATAGATTTTGATATTCCAATAGTGCATTGTGATTTTTTAAGAAATGGTATGCAGTGGGATTTTCCTAATAATAGAATGTTCTGCACCATGAAAATAGGGACAAACTTTTGTAAAATTCCACAAAGTAACGGTGAATATAAATGGCCTACACTTGCAGAACTTTACCAAAAGTGTTTCTATCCGGGCTATTCAATGAGAATTTATCCGGATGCT
>JBGOWS010000112.1:0-6917 GCA_041478735.1 Thermodesulfovibrionia bacterium
AAAACAATTCATATACGTCGACTCTTGTTTGTGCAACAAGTGCTAATTTATTCAGTTTGGGTACTACAAGATATAGTCTTGCATCCAGGTTAAAAAAAACTTTGGGGATAAAAACACACAATCTGTAAAAATCCTCAATGCTGTCGAATTCCTGTGCCAGGTCAAAAAAGGTTGTTAAGGCATTAGTTTCTGCCTGTGTAAAATTATAATTGCTTAAATCAAGCTTTTTAGATTCGATCCGCTCAACGATGTAGTTTA
Source organism: Thermodesulfovibrionia bacterium (assembly GCA_041478735.1). Lineage (GTDB taxonomy): Bacteria > Nitrospirota > Thermodesulfovibrionia > Thermodesulfovibrionales > SM23-35 > JBGOWS01. The sequence goes on from JBGOWS010000112.1 coordinate 259, forward strand.
GTTCCATACCTTTCCTATAATCATTAACTTATTTTATATATTATACAAACTTTTTTATGCTTCTGAATAGGCGGATACGTGCAAATGCCTGTCATTAACCCAAAAAATGCAATTATGAAAAAAGAAGGCGGGCATGTGTGCAGAAAAAGCTTTACTTTCGGCACCTTTGTAGGACATTTGTTTACCGAATAGACCTGTTCGTTTTTATGCATAACAAATATATCGCATTTAAAGCCAAATTGCGATTGGTAAAGGTTTTTCTGCATATATGCCTGTCAGCAAATGCATTTTTTGGGTTAAAATATTTCTTATTTTCAGCAACGATTAGCCTTGACTACCTAAACACGTTGACATATGATTTAATAAAGTAGAAATTATTAATCATAAACGGGGGTGAATTATGAGAAAAAATGAATTGATTGTACTTCTTAATAAAGACCTCGCAGATGAACATGCAGCGATTCTCCGTTATCTTGTTCACGGTTGGTTAGAAGGTGAAGATACACCAATAGGATCCAGCCTCCTGTCGCGATCCAGGGAAGAAATGTGGCACATGCACTGGCTTGGGATGATCATAGGTAAATTGGGTGGAGAACCAAATTTTACACCTGCCCCATACCCTTATGACCCAACTAACAGGGCTACTATATTTAAATCATATGTCGAATACGAGGAGAAACTGGTACCTCACTATAATGCAGAAGCTGATATGGTAGACGATCCACATATTAAACGTGTCTTACAGAGAGAGGCCTGGGAATCAACAATTCATGCCAGGAAGTTTCAAAGAATATTAGGGAAATTACGCCCGGAAGAAGCTGCCGGCGTTCCCGGCGGAAGGCCTGAATTGCCGAAGGAATTCCTCGATATGTTGCAAGAAGAAGTAACAAGCAAATATAATGAGATGCTTCGCCATATTCGACATTCCTGGATCTTTCAAAAAGAAGGTATTTTTGCCTGGCAGCTTATGGATCAGGCCATGGAAAAAATGAAACAGATTGCCCATTTTGCTGAAGATATTGGCGGTAATGGCATTCCCCCACATTTCAAACCTGGCCATATAGATAAGAATAAGACAATCAGTAAGGCCATGAAGAAAGCCTTGAAGGATATCAAAACAGCTCGAGACAGGCATACAAAATTAAGTGAGGACAGCGAATTAAAGAAACACAGTGGCCTGGTCATCAACCTTGACCTAACTCTTCAGCAGGAGCAGTATCAAGCAGAGGAGATTGAAGATATAAGTAAACAAATAGGCTAACCTCTATTCTATCTTCATGAGATGGAAATATCTCTCTATTTCGTGAAAAGGAGGTATTTATGACTTTCAGGGCAGCATTTCATTTTGACATCAAACCAGAATGGGAAGAAGCTATTAGGGAAGGGCGTAAGATTATAGACGTAAGGGTTAATGCTCAACCATATGCCGACGTAAATAAAGGGGACATTATCCACTACCGCTCCGCTAAAGTTAAAGTTAAAAAGATTCGTGCCTATCCAGGCTTAAATGATCTGCTTGCTTACGAGGATTACACGAAAGTAGTACCTGAAGCTAAAAGCTATCAGGAGGCGCTCCAGAGACTACTGGAAGAAATTCCGCATATAGAGCCGCCTCACGGCATATTGGCCTTTGAGATAGAGGGTATAAAATAGGGTTTAGGAATAGCTGTGAATGGAAAAGAAAGTGTTCAATCTCAAAGAGGCTAAGACTTTAAAAGGCTTGGAGAGATTCTCAGGGTCTGTAAGTTAACCTGAATAATGCAGACATTGTTCAAAATTTTATTTAACTCGATGGATTTATTGAAAACATCTTTATTGGCAATATTTACTAAAATATTCCTAAAACCATTAGTTAAAGGTACACTAAGGTATCGAAAAATAAAATTTCTCACAACATCTGCATTGTTTCAATTGCCATTATTTGTCCCGAAAATACCTCCCTCACCCTTGCCCTATCCCATCCGCCTAAGGCGGAGAGAGGGGACTGACTTTTATACTTCCCCTCCCTTGATGGGAGGGGTTGGGGAGGGTGTCATATTTTCATATACCTTTGTGAGCCGAAGGCTCATGTGGGTTGGGTTAAGAGAAAGCGCAAGCCAATAGAAAATGCAAGGCTGGATAGTCCCACCGCCAAAAGAGCCTGCTAAAAGCAGAGAAGAATTTAGAAGAGAAAGAGACAAAAAGGTAAATTGGCTTGTCAGGCATGGATATATTCGGTCAGCGCGCATAAAGGATGCGTTGATTAGGGTTCCAAGGGAGGATTTCATACCACCCCTTTTCAGGGATTACGCATATCTTGAAGTCCCTTTACCTCTCCCTGGTGAGGAGGCCACTATATCATGCCCGCATAGTTATCCCCTCTTTTATGAGCCTCTTGGTCTGGATGAAGGCCATAAGTTTCTCGAGGTTGGCCTTGGATCTGGCTATGGCGCTGCAGTAGCAAGGGAAATAGTGGGTCGAGATGGTCTCGTTGTATCCATTGAGATCGATACAATAACCTTTGAATTTGCGAGAAAGAATCTCGAAAATACAGGTTATAACGATCTTGTCCTTGTAAAAGGAGACGGAAGTATTGGGTATCCAGAAATGTCTCCTTATGACAGAATCTCTATAACTGCCGCATGCACCGATATCCCTCCTCCTTTGATAGAACAGCTCAGGGTAGGAGGAAGGCTAATTGCACCTGTGATAGAAAACGGGGTTCAAAATCTTGTTTTGCTCGAAAAGAGTGAGAGAGATATCAGGAAAAAGGTTATCTGTGAGGTGCTATACATATTTTTGAGAGGAAGGTATGGAGTGAGTAGATAAAAGTAAGAAGGCTTGAAGATGTAGGACTGTCGATATTTAACAAGACGGTCATAAGTAAGGCTACATTGATGTCATTCCCCGGCTTGACCGGGAAATCCAGGAAGGCACTGGATGCCCGATTAAGAACTTCGGGCATGACGACAGAGACATTGATTGAATGTATCCTTACTAATGGCCGCATTAGTAACAAGATTATTTGATTAACATGATATAATTTCTTATGTTCGATCCTCTTCAGATGGCGGTACTTGCCGGAAATATTGTTTGCAAAAATAACCAGAGAAAATATTACCGCTTCAGGCCATCAAGGTTTTACGGTGGAATATCCACAGCCGACTGTGTGGGATGCTGTTTAAGATGTGTCTTCTGCTGGTCATGGAAAGAGACTGCAATGCCAGAGAAATATGGGAAATTTTATACCCCTGAAGAGGTTGCGATAAAACTAGTTTCTATTGCAAGAAGCAAGAGGTTTGGCCAGTTAAGAATAAGCGGAAATGAACCAACAATCTGTAGAGGACATCTTATCAGAGTCCTGGAATTAATCCCAAAAGAATATCTATTTATTCTTGAGACAAATGGAATACTCATAGGCAGTGACCAGACCTATGCAGAGGAACTCTCAAGGTTTTCTAATCTTCATGTAAGGGTAAGCCTTAAGGGTACTTGCGAGGAGGAGTTTTCAAGACTGACAGGAGCCATGCACGAGGGGTTTCAATTGCAGATTAAGGCCCTCGAACGCCTCATGAAATACAGGGTAAATGTCCATCCTGCCTGTATGATAAGCTTTAGCCCAACTGAAAATATTATAACTTTGAGAAAGAGATTGAGGGCAGTAAATCCTGTGTTTGAGGATTTTGAGGTAGAGGAACTTATCCTCTATCCCTCGGTTGAGAAGAGACTGAAGGAACTAAGGGTGGACTACTTGACAGGCCATAAGACTGATAGCATACCTGATGAGCAGATATGACGATTAAAAAAGAGGCCATTGGTTTTAACCCCAAAAATGCAATTATGAAAAAAGAAGGCGGGCATGTGTGCAGAAAAAACTTTACTTTCGCCACCTTTGTAGGACATTTGTTTACCGAATAGACCTGTTCGTTTTTATGCATAACAAATATATCGCATTTAAAGCCAAATTGCGATTGGTAAAGGTTTTTCTGCATATATGCCTGTCAGTAAATGCATTTTTCGGGTTAACAGAAATCAAATAGTAGGCTGTTATTGCGAAGCTTGCGAATTCAGTTTAAAAGAATGATTATCGGTCCAATCGTATAAAAGGATATCTTTGAAGATCCTCCCGGGTCCAGAGTGAGAGTCCAGCCCATTGTGTAATAGTTTCAACCGCAATAATAGCATCAGGGTTCTCAAAGGTAATATGCCCGGGGATCCCTGCCTTTTGCAATAATTCCAGAAGAAAATTGTCCAGGAATTGTTCTTCTTCGAGACCGGAAAGCTTACCTTTGAATCCGCGACGATGCATCCTCACATGAAAACTCTTGCCTCTTAATTCAGGAACCCATGCCAAAACGGCTTCTTTGGCCTTATTCTCAAATTCCTCGGGAGACTTAAAAGTAAAGGTACTGGTAACCGGCATTAACCTGGATAGAAAGGATAAAAAATGAGGATCTTCTAATGCCCTTTTCCGCAAAGTCTCCAGCAATTGGTTGACATCATCAACTTTCATCACCAGGACATTGAAAAAACCTGTTTTTTTGATTGGCCCAAATTCACTAAGCACTTTAAATGCCTGCTTAAAACCTCCTTCATTAACATTGATTACCACATTCCATTCCTGAATCGTATTCATGTTTTTCCTTTAATTTTCCTATATAAGAAATTATATCATGCTAAGGTGACATATACCCGTGAAAGAAAAAAAATGTTTAGCCGGGCTTTTTTAATGAACGCTTTTTTCTTGCACAGGTCAGAGCAGTTCCATTAACTCCCGCGCATTTTTTGGAGCATAACCTGATGCATCGTTGTTAAAGTACAAAAAGACATCTCTTGATTCCTTCAGGTAACCATTGATACGCATTGCATCCTTCTTCAGCGCAGCTTTTGAATAGCATGTGTCATATCCACCGCCCTCTCCATGCCTCCTGATGTAAACAAAATCAGAGGTGACCGGAAGATCATCTATAAACTCCGGCCAATCAGCCATGCAGAGGCTTACAGCATGTTCTTTGCAAATGTTAACGATATCTTCTGTTATCCAGCTTTCATGCCTGAACTCAAGAGTATTTCTGACAGGATAATCCTTGAGCAGTCTCAAAAATTTTATCAACCTATCAGCATTAATTTTAAATTGAGGAGGAAACTGCCAGAGTACAACTTTTAACTTTTCCTTTAACTGTAATGCACTTTTGAAAAACAGAGATAGAGGCTCAGCCGGATATAAAAGCTTCTTTACATGGGTGATAAACCTGCTGCCTTTTAATGAAAATTCAAAATCTGGTGGAGTTTCCCGATACCATTTATCAAAGGTGGCCGGAAGAGGAAGTCTGTAAAATGTAACATTCAGTTCAACAGTGGAGAAGACCGTGCAGTAATACTGGAACCACTTGTTCTGAGGTAGACCTTGAGGATAGAATATTCCCTTCCAGTGAGGATAATTAAACCCGCTGCATCCGATTCGTACCCCAAGCGTAGTGAAATTGTATCACTACAAAAAATTAAAAGCTACGACCATACCCTTTGTTGAATTTGTGAGGCAGATGTGCTGAAAAAGCTTTTCCAGCGACACCTTATAGCCCTTCAGCCAGGCCAGCCAGCCTATTTTGAAAAAGCACAACACCCCCCTTAATCCCCCCTTATTAAGGGGGGACTCAGGGGGGTGTTGTCATGTGAATATATATTCAATATTGTAGCTTTGAAAAGGTTTTTCAGCATGTCTGCCTTTCATTTTCTGCAACGTTTGGTTAAACCCTCAGGCTTTTTTTGACTTTATAAATAAAAATATCTTGCTGACTTTTAACTTCTTCTAACTCGCCTTTGTCAATCAATAAATCTAAGGCGTCTCTCACTTCATCGATTGCATGGCCACCCTTATCAGACCTCAGCCACCAATTCATCATACCTTCTAAAGAATCCTCTGCTTCTGGACGATTTAAGAGATAAGCTAAAATCTCTTTAGCAATCACTTCTCGCTTTGGCATATACCGCATAGCCGTCTTTCCACTGACGTTGCGGCTGACGCAGCGAAGGTTTGGGGGATGACGCTGTCGGCGGCGCCGTGCATGGCAATGGAGTTACGTCCTTCTTTGTTTGTATCTCAAAGAAGAGTGAGACGGCATGTGCAGCATGCCTTTGCTGTGCCTGTGTTTGCTTCTTTTCCCGCAATTTGTTGATAAACAACTTCACTTGTTCCGACTTGGAAGCCGGAAGCGGGTACTTGCCGCAAAAGTCAAGATAATACCTGAGCCACTTTTTATACTCCGTGTGGCTGGAATAAGGAACCGCCCGTTTTTTGAGGACGGCCTTATAGAGCGTCAATATATAATCCGGGATAAGAAGCATGGTATGTTGAGCATAAAGCTGTATATTATGAAAAATGGAATATTATCCATCTTGTTAATTGTAATGATATTAAGTAGTTACGTCAAGATTGTATTTTTATCTCTGTTAGCTAAAATTTAAAAGTGAACTCTTTAAGAATTAAAAGTGAACCGTTGTTAGAAGGTGTATTTGGGAAAATATTTTCAACATGAGCAGAGAGAGGAGTTATTGCAGTCCTTACTCCGCTCATGTTGACTGGCCGAGATTTGTTACGAGATTGGCAAATTCAAATCCTGATTTTTCGCTCGCTGGATGTCTATGAGACGTCCATTGCACCAAAATCTCATCTCTGATAG
>JBGOWS010000148.1:0-5519 GCA_041478735.1 Thermodesulfovibrionia bacterium
AGGAATTTATGATCGCTCCTCTTGGAGCAAAGTCTTTTAAAGAAGCCCTCAGAATGGGCGCTGAAACATACCACAATCTAAAAGCAGTTTTAAAATCCAAAGGATTGAACACATCCGTAGGGGATGAAGGCGGATTTGCACCGAATCTTTCATCCAATGAAGAGGCTGTAAAGATTATCATTACCGCAATAGAAAAAGCAGGATATAACCCCGGCCTGGATATCTCCATAGTTTTAGACCCTGCGGCAAGTGAGTTTTACCAGGATGGAAAATACATCTTAAAAGCTGACAACAGCAGATTGTCTTCAGAAGAAATGGTCAAATATTACAAAGATTTAATCTCAAAATACACCATCATCTCTATCGAAGATGGGCTTTCAGAAGACGACTGGGATGGCTGGCAAGTTCTCACTAAGAAATTAGGAAAGAGAATTCAACTTACAGGAGATGATATTTTTGTCACTAATCCTAAGATATTAGCTGAAGGTATTAAAAAGGGTATTGCCAATTCAGTACTTATTAAACTTAACCAGATAGGAACTCTGTCAGAGACCCTGGAGACTGTAAAAATAGCTAAAAGCGCTGGTTACACCTGTGTATTTTCTCACCGATCAGGAGAAACAGAAGATTCATTTTTAGCTGATATCACGGGTGCTACCAATGCAGGTCAGCTTAAGACTGGCGCACCGGCAAGGTCGGAGAGGTTAGCCAAATACAATCAGTTGCTGAGGATTGAGGAAGAATTAGGTTCAAAGGCATTTTACAGAGGAGACTTGAATTGGTAGGTAAATTGGAATCGAATCTCAGATAGACTACGAAGATTATCTGAAAGGGTTCGATGTATTTAAAGTCAAATAAGTATGCGGAATAATTACAAATAAATTATAATTATGACAATATCTATCCTTAATAAGGAGTGGTATGGTGAAGGGGAGAAAAAGAAAAGATTCTGCCGATGAGAATGTAGAAGCCTACCGGCATGAAACCGAGACAAGGAAGAATGTTGTTCCAGTAGGACTTGCCTCTTACGATACATCGAAACACAAGCCCAAGAAGTATGTGTATGACCCGCATCTCGACCCTCAGCTTGTATGGACAGGAAAAGCAGAAAACACATCCTTTGAAGTTCCTACCGTATCACTACATATACATGAGAGAATAAATCCTAAATAAACATGTCAAGAACCAACGAGGCAACAGACACCGACTTAAAGGTTATTGAAAGGCTCCAGCAGGTTAACTGTAAGTAGAAGAAATAGCTTTGCACAATAGCCTTGTAAAATTGCAATAATATTGATAAGATGCTTGTATGAATTTCATAAAAAGAAGCATTACAGATGTTTTACTGCAAAGATTAACAAAAGAGCATATAGTCGTTTTAACAGGGGCAAGGCAGACAGGCAAGACAACCTTGTGCGAGAGCATCCTGCCAGGACTTTTAGGCACGCCGTTTTCATATATATCATTTGACGACCCTGATGAGCGACTGAGATTTCAAAAATCAGCAATTGAGATTCTGGAATCCCTTGATACACCCTTAATTATCCTTGACGAGGTGCAGAAGATACCTGCATTGTTTGACCCCTTAAAATATGTTGTAGACAAACAGAAAAAACAGAGGATAAAAAGGTCGTATATCCTGACAGGCTCATCACAGATACTCTTGATGAAGAACATAAAAGAGACCCTGTCAGGCAGGGTAGCGTTATTCAATCTATATCCCTTTTCCCTTTCCGAAGTAATCGGGAGTGTTGATACGCCTTTTTTAACACGGGTCTGGGAGGGGAAAACAATAACAGATAACAATCTGAAATCGTTTAATATTTTGTCCACTGAGACAACCCGTAATGCAATGAATGTCAGAAATGAGCACCAGCTTTGGGGAGGATACCCGCCTATATGGATGAGGAAAACAAAGGAAGACAAGATTAAGTGGTTAAAGGACTATCGTAAAACGTATATCGAAAGGGATGTCCTTGATGTAGGGCAGATAGCAAATATAGATAACTTTATCGTTGCCCAAAAACTTTTGTGTGCCAGAACAGGACAGATTTTCAGTATCAGCGAAGTGGCGAGGGATTTATCTTTAGCAGTAAACACCATAAAGCGGTATATCAATCTGCTGTCAATGTCTTTTCAGTGCTATCTTCTTCCCCCATATTATGAAAATATCGGAAAGCGTTTCATCAAAAGTCCAAAGATATTCTTTCCCGATGCGGGACTAAACAGGGTTATATTGGGAGAGGCAGTTGTCAGTTCAGGCGCATTTTATGAGACATGGGTTTTTTCAGAACTTTTGAAATGGAGTCAATTACAGCCTATAGAGCCTGAGATATTCTTTTATCGCACATCAGGAGGCATGGAAATAGACTTTTTGATATACGGCAATAAGACAATACTGCCTATTGAGGCAAAAGACAGCGATAAGGTGAGTTATGCAGACGGCCGCCATCTTGAATCCTTTATTTCAACTCATAAAAAGACTTCGCATATTGGCATTGTCGTTTACCGTGGGAGGGAGATTAAGGAGATAAGAACAAATATATGGGCGATACCTGACTGGTATCTTTTCGGAGGGGTATAACTTGTGCAAAGCAATTCCGGAAGATATAGGGAGATAAACATTATCCTTCAGACCAACAAAGCAACTGACACTGATTTATCAGACTTGTCTGATTCGCCGAGACGAAAAAGTTATCGAGAGGCTTCAGCAACTCGCCTGGAAGCGTGGACAATTATTTTAAACGAAAATATTTTATACTTATGACAATATCTATCCTTAATAAGGAGTGGTATGGCGAAGGGGAGAAAAAGAAAAGATTCTGCCGATGAGAATGTTGAAGCCTACAGGCATGAAACTAAGGCAAGGAAAAATGTTGTTCCAGTAGGACTTGCCTCTTATGATACTTCAAAGCCAAAACCTAAAAAGTATGAATATGACCCTCATCTTGACCCTCAGCTTGTATGGACTGGAAAAGCGGAAAATACATCATTTGAAGTTCCTACAGTATCCCTCCATATCCATGAAAGAACTAATAAAGTAATTTTTGCAAAAGCTTTAAGCACATGAAAAAGCAGATAGAAGACACGAAGACAGTAGAATCAATATACAGACGCGTCAGGGAGATTCTTGAGACCGCAAGAAGCAGCGCCTACCGGGCTGTAAATTTTGCGATGGTTCAGGCGTACTGGCATATCGGTAAGGAAATCGTAGAGGGAGAACAAAAGGGAAAGTCAAAGGCTGAGTATGGAGAATATCTGATGAGAGATTTGTCCGGGCGGCTGACGAAGGATTTTGGCAAAGGCTTTGATACCAGTAATCTCCGTTATATGCGTCTATTTTATCTCTCCTTCGAAAATATGAACGCAGTGCGTTCACAATCTTCATCACAAGAGATATGTGACGCACTGCGTCACATATCTCAACCGGCAGAAAAACATCACGCACTGCGTGACAAATTGCCTGTCATCAGGCCGGAGCTTTCATGGACACATTACCGGATCCTGCTGAAAGTAGAGAAAGGCGAAGTGCAGCAGTTTTATCTACACGAATGCATTCAAAACAACTGGAGCACCCGCCAGCTTGAACGGCAGATAAATACTTTCTATTATGAACGCATTCTTTCAAGCAGGGATAAGAAAGCGGTCAGAAAAGAAATCCATAAACTCGAGCCTTTCTTAAAACCTGAAGATATTATTAAAGACCCCTATGTGCTTGAATTCCTTAATGTGAAAGAAAATATCCGTTTTCTTGAAAAAGACCTTGAGAAGGCGCTGATAGAAAAATTACAGGAATTCTTGCTTGAACTGGGGAAAGGTTTTTCCTTTGCTGGAAGACAGCAGCGTATTTCTGCGGACGGTGATAATTTTTATATAGACCTTGTGTTTTACAATTATCTTCTGAAATGCTTTGTGCTCATTGATTTGAAGATAGGGAAACTCACCCATCAGGACATTGGGCAGATGGATTTTTATGTCCGCTATTATGAAAATAAAATCAGGACTGAAACCGATAATCCGACAATCGGCATAATACTTTGCTCGGAAAAGAATGAAACCGTGGTCAAGTATTCTGTGCTGAATGAAAACAAACGGCTTTTCGCCTCAAAATACAAGCTATACCTGCCGACTGAAAAAGAGTTAAAAGAGGAACTGGAGCGTGAAAAAAGAATAATTGAAATGGAACTTAACCTGTTAAAATCAAAAAGTAAAAAAAGAGAAGGTGAGGAATAAAAAAGGGGATAAACATTGACAAAGAAAACACGTAAACAGGAAGAAGATGTAGAGGCTTATAGGCATGAAACCGAGACAAGGAAGAATGTTGTTCCAGTAGGACTTGCCTCTTATGATACCTTAACCTCAAAACCTAAGAAGTATGAATATGATCCCCATCTTGACCCTCAGCTTGTATTGACCGGGAAAGCAGAACATACATTCTTTGAAGTTTCTACTGTATCTCTCCATATCCATGAAAGAATAGCTCCATAAGCAATTATACGATCTATAAAACGAGAGCCTGCTCAGCAAAGTGTTAGCGATAATATGATATTATTCACGTTATATCCCGCAGGAAGTTCAATATAAACAACTACCCATTTACCGTTGCTCTTTTTATTCAGCGTATTAGGATCAAAATCTATTGTCGCAGTGATATTTGTAACAGGAAGATGTATTGAGAATGTTGCCTTATCCATCCATGCGCCGTAACGGTCTCCATCGTAAGCCCTTGCCCTCCAGATCAATATTGTCACGCGAGAAATGTGTTATGCTAAGAAAATAGACCCGACCCTATTACTTCTCTTTTTTTACACAGGATGAGCTTAAAAAGCTTGAGTATGCATGGAAAGAGGCAAAAAAGAAGAGACAGAAGTCGCTTTCCTTTGAGGAGCGTATGGCGTCAAGAAAAGAAGTTCAGCGACTTGAACAGGAATATAGTAAAATGGTTGATAAAATAGCAGTTGAGAAAAAGAAGCTGTTTGAGGAAAAAGATCAGGAATTAAAGAGTTTGGAAAAGAAATTGAAGATAAAAGTCGAGAGGGAATTGATTGCACAGGCGTTATGGAGGATGGAATAGGCTGTGTGGTTTTTATATCTTGATGAAAGCGGCGATTTGGGCTTTGATTTTGTGAACAAGAAACCATCCAAGTTTTTCACTATAACGATTCTTGCTATAAGGGGTTCTGAGAATAACCGTATGATGATTAAGGCAGTTAAGAAAACACTGTCCAGAAAACTTAATCGAAAGAAATCGGTTGCCGCAGAATTGAAAGGAGCAAGAACAGTCCTTGAGATTAAGAAATATTTTTACGGACAGATTAAAGACCTGAAATTTGCTATTTACTCTCTTACTCTGAATAAGAAGCGTGTCTATGAACGGCTGACAAGAAATAAAGAGAGGGTTTACAATTATATCTCCCGCCTTGTGCTTGATAAAATCCCGTTCGAAAAAGCTCAAGAACAGGTCATACTCATCCTTGATAAAAGCAAGTCTCCGAAAGAGGTCAGGGAATTCAATCAAT
>JBGOWS010000105.1:0-7101 GCA_041478735.1 Thermodesulfovibrionia bacterium
AGTTTAAACAATGATATAACATAATACATTATATAGAGTCTGTCCATAAAGTCAGTATTTGTCATCCTCCGGCTTGACCGGGGGATCCAGAAGGTATTGGAAACACTGGATTCCCGCTTTTGCGAGAATGACGACTTTTTATGGAAATGACAGTTTATGGACAGACTCTATATAAGATTCTATATTTGTATAGCTAATAGCAGCAATGAGATATCAATAAAATGGATCCAATTACCCACGGGCTTGCAGGTATAACAATTTTTAACCTTGGCTTCAAACGAAAGGCAGCCTTCTGGGTTTTGCTCCTCTCTTCAATTGCACCGGATTTTGACTTTATAACACGATTCCGGGGCGCAGATGTATTCCTCAAATACCATAGGGGCATATCACACGGCATACTTGCTTTGGTCGTTGTACCGATAATAATCGGTCTCATATTTGGCTATAAGAAAGGGTTTTTCTATTATTCTTTCATAGCTTTCTTTGGTTATTCGGCACATCTATTTATGGACCTGATAAACCAATATGGAACGCGAATTCTTTCTCCGCTTGACTGGTATCAATATTCCCTTGACTTGATATTTATCTTTGACCCTTATATAACTTCAGGCCTTCTGCTGTCTGTTATCCTTTGTAAGTTTAATAAAAAAAGGGCTGTAACTATAGCGCTTATTACAGTGTTCCTCTTAAATGTTTATACAGGCGGCAGATATTATCTTCATGGCAAGACAAAAGAATTTTTGAGAGAGAGATTGGATGCAAATACGTATATGGTATGTCCCCTGCCGAATGATTTTCTCAGGTGGTGGTTTATTGCAAAGTCAGGCAATGAGATAAAAGTAGGTTTTTCAGACCTTTTTACACAAAGGGTATGTGTACAGGAGACTTACTTCATAGCAGACAAAGACCCGTTTATTGAGATATCCAAAAAGACAAAGGTTGTAAAAAATTTCCTTTACTTTGCAAGGTATCCGTATGCAGAGGTAAAAAGAGATGCCGGAAAGGTTACCGTAATCTGGCGGGAACTTGCATATTCTTTTTTACCAGGAGAGCATTTTATTGCAAAGGTAACATTTGACAATGAGGGTAAGGTATTGAATTCGTATGTCAAATTGTAAAGCCTGGGGTAGGGGGACCTGCTGAAACTGAAGCCCTCCGGATATACCTGTCCGGCTTTATGGAAAATAGTTACTAAGGAGTTCATAAGTAATGACACATTTACATACCTCTTTTGTCATTCCGTGCTTGACACGGAATCCAGTCTTTTTGCTGGATTCCCGCTTTCGCGGGAATGACAATTCATGTGGTCTTACCTATGAACTTCTTAGTAATATCACTCTTACTGATAAACCATAGAAGCTATCTTAACAGTCAAATCACCAAGCATGTTGGTATAGCTTCCCAACTCATTATCATACCAGCCATAGATTGAGGTCTGTGTAATTGGTATTTCTATATTGGGCGGAATCTGTCCGGCAACTGACTCAGGAACTTTGTAAAGTTTCGAGATGTCTAATGGTACAAAAGCTGTTCTTGTGTGTGTCTCATGTCCTTCAATAATGGTAGCCGGACCGAACATCCCAATTATGTCAGAAGAAACGTTCTGCTCTTCGGTATACTTTATATACCCTCTCTTTTCCCTCTTTTCAGCATCACGATAAATGTTATTAATGAGTTCCCGGGTAATAGTAGGCTTGCCTGGTTCATCATATAACGCAACTACCAGGATAATTAGAGATCCGGTAGTAGTAGGAATACGCACTGATTCTGCAATAAATCCTATCTGGTTCATTTCCGGTATTACAAGCCCCAGAGTCTTGGCAGCTCCTGTAGTTGTCAGGATAATATTATTCATAATGCTTCTATTTTTCCTTAAGTCAGTGGCACCGGAGTCTGGCAGCCTGTCGAGAACTTCCTGGGTTCCTGTGGCAGCGTGGATTGTAGCCATCGAAGCACTCAGTATCTTCTTAGGACCAAAGTAATCTAAAAGCGGCTTGATCATATATGAAAGACAGGTTGTGGTACAGGATGCAGCAGAAATAATATGGTGTTTGGTGTGATCATATATATCGTCATTAATACCTATTACAAGAGTTGTTGCATGCTCTGGTATGGATAGTCCTTTTGCTTTAATCTTAAACGGCGCGGAAACAATGACTTTTTCCGCCCCTGCCTCTAAATGAGCCCGAACAGAGCCTTCTTTTGCGTCGGGTGGGGCCGTAGGATCTTTAAACTTACCTGTACTTTCAACGACTATTTTTGCCCCATATTTATCCCAGGGTATAAGCCCGGGGTTGCGTGTTTCTCTCAAGATGGTTACAGGTATGCCGTCTATCAGCATAGAACCCTTGTCTTCATCAATGTCTTTAATTATCCTTTTTGTTTTGTGTCCATAAAGATAGCGTTGCAATGTTCCGTAAGTAGAATCCTTTTCAATATAAAGGGCAATATCCTCCAGTTTAGTTCCTGCTTTTCTCCCTATGTTTACGATAATCTCAGAAAAATATTTTCTCGATATATGATGCCAGAGTGTTAGTTTGCCGATTCTTCCCAGACCGTTTATACCTAGAATAGGCTTTTTACCAGAGATCATTTTTGCTTTTTCAGCCATCTGTTATATTCCCCCTTTTAAGATTAGATATTAATTTTAAAAAATATTATGCCAGCAGTGTGATTTCCTTTACCTTATGCCCGCCTGAGTAAACCGAGCCGTTTCGGCCGTCAATACTTAGAAAATCACCAGCCTTTAATGTACGTTTATTAAGTTTACATCTCTTTTCATGTTCCCATACAACTAATTTATTACAGCTCACTATACAGGTCTTCCCCAGCCGATTGGCAATAATGGCAGCATGAGAAGTTGATCCGCCACGAGCGGTGAGTAAACCATCTGCTGCTGAGATATGCCTGATATCGTCAGGAACTGTATCTGATCTGATCAAAATAAGCGGCGAAGCTGGATCGGTTTTCCTGAACTCCTGGATTTCATCAAGGTCAAAGACCGCTCTACCACTAAGGGCACCTCCACAAACACCAATACCGCTTGAAAGGTAATTAGAGGATAATTCACTGGATGGTACGAAGGCCATAAAACTCTCCCTTTTTGTAACAGTCATATCCCGTGCCTGCAGGATATAAAGGGTTTCCCTATTTTTGCCTTCAAAGGTAAATTCAATCTCCTGGGCACCCCATCTCTCTTTATAGATTAAATCTTTGACCATTTTTAGCAATGCACCATATATCTCTGGAAAACTATCCTCAAGTGAAATGTCAGATGTCCTCTCTTCGATATATTTTTGTTCGTTGGATACAGGAAGCGTCTTTACCAGTCCTGAAACTATATCTTCACCTTGTGCTCCGAGCGTAAAATCACCCCATAACATAACCCTGTCTCCTGGCTCTTGAGGATTGCGGCTGAAAAGAACACCAGTCCCTGAATTGGTATCTAAGTTACCATAAACCATTGCCTGTACGATAACCGCTGTGCCCCAGTTTTCAGAGAGACTCAATATCTCCCGGTAAGCATGGGCTTTTTTAGAAAACCAGGATTGAAATACCTGGGCGATTGCTGTATTAAGCTGAATTTTCGGGTCATCAATTATTTCTATTCCGTCACCCATAATGGTATCGCGATATGCAAACGCAACCTTTCTCATTTGATCAGGGGTAAATTGAATTTTTGTGAGCACCTTGTACTTCTTCTTAAAAGAATTGATAATAGTATCGAATTTATCCCTTTCCATGCCAAAAGACATTCCCCAACACTGCAAAAAGCGTCTGTAACAATCCCATACAAACCAGGTCCTGGCTGTATGCTTTATTAATCCTGCGACAATAGCTTCATTGATACCCACGTTGAGAAAGGAATTCATCATGCCGGGCATAGAGATTGCCCCGCCGCTTCTCACTGATACGAGTAAAGGATTTTCGGGATTGCCGAATTTTTTACCTGTTAAGCTTTCAAGTCTGTTAATCTGCTCATTAATCTTTTCATCCAGATGCTCCCTTGCGTACCGAAATCTACTGATTGCCTGCTTACAACGAAAAACCTCGGTAGTTATAATAAAACCTGGGGGAACAGGTAACCCTAAAGAAGCCATTCTTATCAGGTTATAACCTTTATTGCCGAGATGAATCCTGTCACCGGTAGTCTTATTTGGTTTATAAATACAGGATAATGCCTTTTTAGGGTCGTAGCTCATTAGTAAATCCAGGTTCTGGACATCCAGTCCTTCTGCCTGTTCAAATAAAGTTTTTAAGATCTTACTGATAAAGTTATCTAACTGCTGGAGTCCAAAGGAGGTAGCCACGATTTCCCTTAGAAACCGCTCTGATACAGCATTTATAAATTCAAACTCGCTCTGTTCATGGTGATTGTCGAGATATTTAGGCAGTATATCTTCTCTCCTCATCTGACGGATAATATGTTTCAGGTTATTCTTGTGGGTACTGTTATAATAGTTATTCAGAATATCCTGTACAGCCTCTGAGAAACCTCTGAATATGTCAATATACTGGGAGAAGGAAAATCTCCTAACCTCCAATGCTACGGATAAAAGTTCCATTGTATTTTCAAGCCTGTTCGAGGATATCCCTTTCATCTGTAAGGCCTTAAAAAATAGATTCGCAAACTTTTTAATCTGGAATAGTGTAGCTCTGGTAATAAATTTAAGATTAATTGAATTTATTAAGTCTTCAAAAAGTATATTGGCCAGATTTTCCAGACGGAAGGTTAAAGCCAGTGCATCAAATTTTCTTTCGTGATAATTTCCGTACATTGAAGGTATACCTGCAGCAATATGCCTCTTTCGAAAGATATTCTCTACAGCCTCATATTTTTCAGGAGATAAGATTATATCTCTTAAAGGTTGTAAATAATCCAGGATACCTTCGAGCTGTTGGTAAACACTGCCTTCCTCTAAAATATTGATCAGTGAGTCTGTATTCGGGAGGCCCAGACGCTGGGCATGTCTTAGTTGATCCCTGATGTTTTGAGCGTTCAATCTATATTTTTTATTAAGCAATTGATAAAACTTAATAGCCTTATATGCACGTTTCTTCTCTCTTTCTGAGACATATGGTACGTCATTAATAAATGCAAGAATGCCGTCTTCCGGCAGATTTAAAAGCCCGGTTACTTTATGAATTTCTTTACCATTGAAAATAGAATTAAAAATAGTACTAATTTCATCAAAATATGGACCTGAAGGCTTACACTGCTGGTAATTTTCTTCAGGTAAAAATTCTTTTAAAGGGGTCTTATCTTTTGTTCTCCAGAAATTTATAACCTCCTCGATAAAATCAACCACACGAGCAGAACTTTCAACATGGCTTTGTTTGCGTAAAAAATGGACCAGCAAGTCGGCTCTGCCAGTGGCTTCATCTATTTCAGTAGAGACCTCCCGCAAGGCCCCGTCAGCTCCTATTTCACTGAAATAGACGGGAAATAACTTAGCCATTTGTTTAATTAAATGATAAACAGGTTTGATATCGCTGTTCAGTAGTTTGGTAACGTCCTTTTGAAACAGATCGGTATCACTTATGTGTATCCCACCCAAACTTAGATTAATAATTAAGGCAGAGATAAGGGATTTAGACCACTTCGGGTTGTTCTCGATTAATTCCAGCCAGACACGAATGTTTTCTAAATGTGCCCGATTAGATTTAACTTGCCACTCATCTGTAGCACCCTCTATCCTGGGATATTGGAATCCCAGGGAAATGATTTTCTGTATATACCATTCAACAAGATTACTGTCACCCATGTTAAATATCTCATTACCGATACCATGGATACAGTATAGGGCTATTTCAGGATATATGTTTAGACTGTTTTTCAAAACATTAAAAGTATCGGAAAGAATGATCTTTATTTGATCAGGCCTCTCCATTTTAATAGTGGTGGAGAGTGTCCGGTTAATCTCTCTGAGGGTGCTTTCATGGATACTCGAAAGCCCATCAGTTTCCATAATCTTGAGGAGATATGCTACCTTTAAGTTGATGTCTTTATGCACATCATCTGTTTGAGGCAGCATGCCGGCAATATCCTCGTAGAATCTAACCAGTTGCATATAGCCGGGAAGTTTTAATAGTTCCTCTAAAAGCAAGTATTGATCGGTAATTTTCTTAAGACTGCTCAAATGAAGAATTAAACTCTTAAAGTTGGCATGTGATATGGGATAAATTAATTCTTCTAATTCTTTGTGTTTCTCTTCACTTAAGGTATAATCTGCAGCAAGTTTAAACCATTTTACAGGGTCTTCTTCCTTTAGCCAATGTTCATAAGTTGTCAAAAGAGACCTGAAAAACAGTTCATTAAATCTCCCGAGATCAAAGCGTGCAGGCATTTTTTTAAGAATGATCTGGCCCAGCTTTTTCAACTGATGGGGATTAGTAGTTAGGAAGAAAAATTGATTTTCTATTAGCTGATCAAGCCCGGCAAAACAATTTTGAAATATAGACTCGTAATTATAAAGGTCATGCTCACCATCCATCAGGATTTTTTCAAGGTAAAACATAAGGCTGTCAATGGCAGCCTGCTGCACGTTTATGTCAGGAGAGTTTATAGCTTCCAGGAAGACATCTATTATAATCTTGATTACCTCGAGGCCTTTTTCGTGGTGATCATGCAAATAGAAATTTTTCAGGGCATAGGCTCGCATCTCTTTTACAATAAAACCCCAATTTTTGGGATGGCTGTATAACTCGCGCAGTAAAGGTTCGCTTGCGCTAACGAGACCCGGGTAGTCTTTAACTACTTCTCGTAAAACCTCATATTTTGATTGAGTTAATAGCTGGGTATTTGAAGCCATTTTTTAAATCCTTTTTTTGTTTATTATATACCCAAATCCAGTGGTAGACAAGGCTATATTAAGCGCATAAAAAAAACAGGGTGATAGTTCAGCCGCCAGATATTTTTATTCGTCATTCCCGCTTGTCGGGAATCTTTCTTATAATGTTGCTTATCGTTTCGAGTGCTTGAGAAGGGCGTAGCCTTTGGATGTTAATCTCAAGCACTCTGTTATCTGTCTGCTGCGGGCAATTCTCTTTTTTTCATTTTATCTAGAAGTCTTTTCTTAATCGGCTCTGCCTCTGATCGAA
>JBGOWS010000058.1:0-10734 GCA_041478735.1 Thermodesulfovibrionia bacterium
GAATAAGATATTGAAACTCGGTCTTCCAAAAGGAAGCCTTCAAGAATCAACATTGAAACTTTTTAAAAAGGCTGGATACCATATTACGGTATCAGGTCGTTCTTACTATCCGTCCTTTGATGATTCCGAGATAGAGGCCATGTTAATAAGGGCACAGGAGATGGCAAGATATGTTGAGGCCGGCGTACTCGATTGCGGTCTTACAGGCAAGGACTGGATAATGGAGCAGAATGCTGAAGTACATGAAATCGCTGAACTTATTTATGCAAAAGAAGGTCATAGTCCTGTAAAGTGGGTGATTGCAGTTCCAAATGATTCTAAGATAAAAACCTTAAAGGATCTGAACGGGAAGCGGATCGCAACAGAGCTTGTTGGTTTTACAAAGAGATATCTTAAATCAAAAGGTGTAAAGGCTGAGATAGATTTTTCATGGGGTGCAACAGAGGTCAAACCACCGCATCTCGCTGATGCGATTGTTGAAATCACCGAGACGGGCGCGTCTTTAAAGGCGAATAACCTTAGGATTATTGAAACTATACTTCAATCGAGTACAAGGTTTATTGCAAACAAAAAGGCATGGCATGATAAATGGAAGAGGCAGAAGATGGAGAATATAGCTATGCTTCTTAAAGGTGCCCTGGCTGCTGAAGTAAAGGTCGGACTTAAAATGAATGTGCCTATGAAGTCTTTAAAGCGGGTGATGACCCTTCTTTCCGCAATGCATTCCCCAACGATATCAGCATTATCAGATGAGGGGTGGCATGCCCTTGAGGTCATGATTGATGAGAAGATTGTGCGTGATATTATTCCAAAACTCAAGAAGGCTGGTGCATCAGGGATTGTCGAGTACCAGCTTAACAAGGTTATACCATAGCGTAATGTGGCCTCTGCAAACCTGTATTTAGAAACAGTAAACCTTTTAAAATATCTAAAAAAAACCGATTGTGCTGAGTGTGGCTTTAGATCATGTGAAGAATTCATAGATGCTCTGAGAAAAGGAACAAAAAGGCCTCAGGACTGTTCTTTTATAAGCAAAAATGAGGCTTATGCTTTTGAGATAGTCCAGAGAATCGAAAATTTATGGCCTAAAGTTCCGCTTCTTACACACCCCAGGCCGAGCTTGGTTGGACTTGTAGAATTAAACAAACCAAATTCTGAATCTTTAGTACTTATTTCAGGAAATAATGAATATACTGAACAGGTTCTTATGGCTGTTTTAGGAACAACTATATGCCCCTTCTTTGTTATATTCGTGGACACAGACGGAAATACAGTTGATATGTCCATGATTTATAAGACCCTAACTGCTGGAAGGGTACATAAGGCATTAAAAGAGACAGGCATTGAGCAAAAAGTGAGCAGGAAAGAACTTATAATTCCAGGACTTGCATCTTCTCTAAAGGAAGATATTGAGAAATTGACTGGTTGGGGTGTTAGGGTAGGTCCCCTTTGTGCTGCTGAACTGCCTCTTTTCCTGTCTGAAATCTGGATTCCACCAGAGGAGTAGTCCTTTTATCGTCTTCTTTTAAAGTATAAAGCTATAAAGAATAGGGCGGTAGCTGTAAGGACTATACTCCCTCCGGGCGCAACATCTAATTCGTAGGCGAGAAAAAGCCCCAAGACTGTAGAAATCACTGCAACTCCACATGAGGTTGCGATCATAGAATATAAGTTTATGGTAAGTAATTGTGCGGTTGCTCCTGGTATAACGAGAAGGGCTGAGACAAGGATAATACCTACAATCTTCATAGAGATAACAATAGATACCGAAAGGACAATCAGGAAAAGGGTGTTAATTGCCCTGACGGGTATGCCGCTTACACGTGCTATCTCCTCGTTATATGTTATAAGGAATATCTCTTTTAAAAAGAGCATGATACAACCGGTTACTAATACTGTTGTAAACAATGTGAGTATGACTTCTCCATCGGTAATGGCTAATATATTCCCGAAAAGGTAGCCGAACAGGTCGATATTATATTCCTTCGAGAGACTTATAAGCACAATGCCGAGTGCCATCGAACTTGCAAAGAATATACCTATGGAGGCATCCTCTGAGACCTTCCCCTTTCTGCTTACAAATTCTATCCCGAGTGCAACTGCAATAGAATAGAAGAGAGCTGTAACGATGGGAGTTACCCCTGTGAAAAAACCAATTGCCACCCCGCCAAAAGCCGCGTGTGATATGCCGACTCCTATGAAGGACATCTTACGCAGCACAACGAATACCGAGACCAGTCCTGATATGAGACTGACCATGATACCTACAAATAAGGCCTTTTGCATGAATGCGGAGTTTAAGATTTCGATCATAACTCCTTTTTATACCCCTTACCATTGCCCTCTCCTGCCCTCAGGCGGGGGAGATGGTTTGTAGATGGCTCCTCCCTTGATGGTCTACGACTCGTAGAGGAGGGGTAGGGGAGGGTAATAAATATAAATGCAATTTTATTTTAACCTCTTCTCAACCGCTCACACTTATCACATATATCTGTATGCATAAGGACATCTACATTTTTGCCGTAGAGGCCTGTTAACACACTTTCG
Source organism: Thermodesulfovibrionia bacterium (assembly GCA_041478735.1). Taxonomy (GTDB): domain Bacteria; phylum Nitrospirota; class Thermodesulfovibrionia; order Thermodesulfovibrionales; family SM23-35; genus JBGOWS01. The sequence goes on from JBGOWS010000058.1 coordinate 2,548, forward strand.
TCCAGAGCACCAAGCGGATTCCCCTGGTAGTGAAATGTGTTATTTAGACATGCTATTTCATCCACATAGGTTGTTATGGCTCCAATATCATGCGAAGCCATGATAACAGTGAGATTAATTTTTTTCTGGAGGCCTTTTAAAAGGTGGTAGAAGTCTTCCTGCCCCACTACATCAATACCTGTACTGGGTTCGTCAAGTATTAATATCCTTGGTTCTCCTGCAAGCGCTCTTGCTATTGATACCCGTTGTTGCTGTCCTCCTGAGAGTTGGCCATAATGTGAATCTTTAAGATCTGCCATCCCCATCATGGAGAGGCATTCCATCGCTTTCTCCGTGTCTTTTCCCTTTGGCCATCTCAACATGCCGACCTTTCCATATCTTCCCATCATGACTACATCTATCACCCTGACCGGAAAATTTGGTTCGACCTTTAATGTTTGGGGTAGATAACCAAATATGCCGCCAGTTTTCAAAACCTCTTCCGGAGGCCTTCCAAAGATAAGTATCTCCCCCGAAGCTGGTTTTATAAGCCCGAGTATTACCTTCAGAAGTGTTGTTTTGCCACCCCCGTTAGGGCCTACTATCCCGATAAATTTGCCTTCATCAAGGGAAAGGCTTATTCCCTTTAAGACCTCCTTACTGTTGAGGTTCACGTGAAGATTATTTATCTCTATCGCCTTCATTTGAAAATGCATTTCTCATGTGAGGCTCTTGCAAAAGTCCTGAATTGTCACCCTGATCTTGTCGAAGGGTGATATAACCATTTGATTTATGGTCATAGTTCGACAAGCTCACTATGACAGAAAAGCTTTTTTCGGACTTTTGCAAGAGCCTCATGTGCTTTGTGTTTATTTCATTACACTTTCCATCACAGAAATATTATATCTCATCATATCTATATACGTCTCTCTGCCTTTCTGTCCGCCGATAGGGTCAAGGAATAAAACCCTTGCACTACTTTCCTTTGCTACAGCCTCAGCAATCTTGGGATTAAACTGGGGCTCAACAAAGACAACCCTGCTTCCTATGCGATTGACTTCTCTGACAATCTTTGCGATATGTTTCGGACTCGGTTCCTTGCCGGGTGACTCCTCAATTACACCGGCAACCCTAAGACCGTATCTCTTCGAGAAATAATTCCATGCCGGATGGAATGTAACATATTCTTTTATCCTGAATGTCTTGACCTTTTCAAATATCTCTTTATCAAGCCGGGAAAGTTTATCTTTATAAACGGATGCATTCTGTTTGTAAAAGCCGGCACCTTGCGGGTCAGCTTCAATAAGAGCCTTTTCTATCTTTGTAACTATACCACTTGCAATCACAGGATCAAGCCATATGTGAGGGTCACCTAATGAACTGTGAGAATGGATTTTTCTTATTAATGATACTCCTGATGATGAATCAACGATAATAAGCCTTTTGTTTCCTGATGCCTTTATTATCTTTTCTGCCCAGAATTCGAGACCTGCACCTGTCTTGACAAATACCTTTGCATCAGAGACATCTTTTATGACTTTTGGCGTTGGTTCATATATGTGTGGACTTGCCCCTGGAGGCAGGAGTAACTTTACTTCAACTCTTTCTCCCCCGACCTGTTTTACAAAGTCATAAAGGGGTGTAATACTTGCAATAACCTTTATCTTTTCAGCATAAGAGTGATTGGCTATTATTACAGATAAAAAGAGCAGTATTGTTATTATTAAACTCTTCCTCATCTTTGTATCTTTTTATATATAAACGCAGATTACCAATATAAAGTCTTAATAAGCAAAGCTGGCTTTTGCTCTTAAAATTAAAATATTTGGCTCTTTCTCATTTCAAGTGGGTAAATTCCCTTCCCCTGATTGGAGACTACCCTCTATTTCCCCTCCCTTGCCCGCCCCGCTTCGCGGAGCGAGGCCGGGGATGGGAGGGGTTAGGGGAGGGTGTTTTATACAATTTCTCCTTATCACTTCTATAACCATATTTTTTGGCAGTTATATGTATTCAGCCCATTATTAATGATTTAGGGCATGTGTAAAATGTATGATATTTTACATAAGTTTACGTAAAAATCATAGAAAGATATCTGATATTTCAAGTAGGATATATAAACTTCTTACCTGATTTGTCTCTACGGCTGAAACTTGACTTTTAGTTTTTTAAATGCCAAAGATTAGTCTAAACTTCTACCGATAAAGGCATATGGGTGAAGAGGAGACAACCCTTTGTATTAAGAGAAAGAAGTTTTTCAGCAGCGCTCTTGTAGATATCCATCTGGAATCTGTATTTATCAACAAGTTCCGGCAATTCTTTTTCATTTACCGGGAAGGTCTTGTAGTCATAGATCATTGCTGTCTGACCCTTGATAATTATTCTGTCAATCCTGCCTCTAAAGACAGTGTTTCCTTTCCGCAGAATAAATGGAAGTTCTGCGTAAGAGTTTGTTAATGGAAAGTCCGCCTGAGGCGGAAGGATCACGTCTTTCAGATATCCTGATATTTCAAGCTTTTTAAAATCTTTTCTTATAACCTCCATCAGTCTCTCTATGTCTTTTTTGATATTTAGATCGTTTCTTAAGAGGATTAATGCCCTTTTATTTATTTCATCAGGCTTTATGGTTCCTTTTGCGAGCGCCTCAAAGAGACCGTGAAATACCCTTCCAAGCAAGACCCAGTCTTCACCATGTTTTACTTTTATATCTAAATCTTCAGTAACATTTCGCCATTTAAGTAAAGGCTCATATGAGACAGGTTCTGTAAATATTGGTCCGGAGAAGAATGGTTCCAAGGTTGAGCAGGAAGTAACAGGTGGTGAATAAGAAGAAGAAGAAAAAAGTTTATCTACATCTGATTCGTTCATTATCTTGAGAGATGGGAGGTGTTCAAGGTTATCAGTGATATATGCAAGCCTTCCTGTATGTGGTTTTTCTTTCTTTGGTGCGCCGAGCATACAGAGGAAATCTCTTGCCCTTGTGACCGCAACATAGAAAAGTCTTTTTTCCTCTTCGAGTTCTTTGCTTTTCCGTTTTATGAAATGTTCTACCTTTTTCCTTTTATTAGAATCTTCCTCGTATGCTAAAGAAATCCTTTCTCCGTCTTCCTCTATTACTATTGAACTGCTTCTGGGAATATTATCCTCATCGAGCGATGCAAGGAATACCACTGGAAACTGAAGCCCTTTTGCAGCATGCACTGTCATTATCTTTACAGCATTCATACCCTCGGTGTTAATGTTTGCCTTTGCCTCTTCTCCCGATCCTGCCTTAATGAGTTTTTCCCTGATATCAAGGCTGGAGTAACCCTGGGACTCATATTGTTCAATAATCCCCATAAATTTTTTTATATTTGCATATCTCTGTTTTTCCCAATAACATTGCCAGCCTCCTGTCTCGGAAAGTACGTCCTCAATAAGCATTGCAAAGGGTGTATATTTGGATCTTTCTACCCAGCCCGAGATAATAGTAAATGCCTCCTTTATCTTTTTATTTTTTGAGGAACTAATCTTATCTATCAGGGGAAGGTTATCTTTAGTTCGACCATGCTCACTATGAGTATCAATCAGCTTGTATAATGTTCTGTAGTCAATGCAAAAAAGAGGAGACCTCAACAGACAGAATAGACTGTAGTTGTCTGCCGGGTCGATAATGAAAGAAAGCAGCTCTTTCAATACCGCGACCTCTGGTTCATCATAAAAACCAACACCTTTTAACACAATGAAAGGTATGTTGTTTTTTCTCAATGTATCTTCAAATATGCAGAGGTGAGTCCTTCTTCGTAAAAGTACTGCCATGTCCCCATAAGTGCAGGTTCTCTTTGTATCTCCATCCCATATCTCATATTGATTATTAAGGGACTGTATTCTCTTTGATAAGGCTAATGCTTCTTGTTCCCGCCTTCTTTTTGTAGTTTCATCTCCCTTTATCAGGATAAGCTCAACATGACCATCACCCCATCTTGTTGCCTCAAAAGGTGTGTATGTGGTGCGCCAGTCCTCATACAAATTAGGGGGCATTAATCTGGTGAATAAACTGTTTGTAAAGTTTATTATTTCAGGAAGGCTTCTGTAGTTTTCCCTTATTTCTTCAAAATAATATTCCTTTCCAAGCCATTCAGAAAATCTTTCCCTTGCCCCCTGAAATACGCTTACATTTGCACCCCTGAAGAGGTATATTGACTGTTTTTCATCTCCGACGAGAAATATTGTTGGAATTTTTCCCGAATTTCTTTTTGCTCCGATTCCTGAGCGCCATTCTTCTGTGAGTTTGTCTATAATTTTCCATTGCAAAGAGCTTGTATCCTGGAATTCGTCCACGAGTATATGGTCTGTATGTTCATCGAATGAATAGAGGATGTTCTGCCATTCAGGGTTTTTGATAAGGGCTTCGTATGTAAGTAATTCAAGGTCATCAAAATCAATGAGATGCTGTTCAAGTTTTTTATCTGTATAACGTTTTAGACATCGCGAGTATAACTCAAGGATTTTCTTTTCTTCTTCTCCCTCGACAGGATGATTTTCTCTTAAAATTAGCTCTGGATGCGGTCTCCTGTTGTGCAGCTCATCGAGGATTCTGTAAAGGCTTCCCCAGCCTTTAATCCCCCTGTTTTTTATCAAATCAAAGAAGAGGCCGGGGCTGCTTTTCTCTTCCATAAGGCTTTCATATACAGACTCGGACCAAAGAACAGATGCATTAAATGCATCTATTACTTCAAGGGATGGGTCAAGGCCGAGTTCTATTGAAAACCGTTTCAGTAACTTAAGGCAGAACGCATGAATTGTGGATATGCGCATAAGCGGCATCTTCTCCCTGACCTTCAGGAACATATCAGTGTTTTCCTTTTCGAGTATCCTGAGAATCCTTTCCTTCATTTCTGACGCAGCCTTTTCTGTGAAGGTTATTGCCAGTATCTTTTCGATTTCGGAGCCACCAGCAAGTAAACTTACATATCGCCTTGCAAGCTTCTCTGTCTTTCCCGAACCAGCAGGGGATGAAATGATAACGCTTTTTGTTATATCAAGATACTTTTTCATGTCTTTAAACTCATAACTGTTTTTTGTATATATGGACAATACGGTCTTTCTGGACAATTCCTGCATGTCTGCTCGTTCAATGGTGATGCAGAAAAATCTCCGCTTCTCAACTTTAATACGGTCTCCTCGAGGAAACGGAGGCTTGCCTCTATATAATCTTGTATTGTCTTTCCGTTTTTCCTGTCATTTCTTCCCGGGATCCATGATAGGGTTACGTCCTTGAGCGAATAGATGCCTACCCGTTCTACTTTAGCGCCGATAGACTCCATTAATACTGCGTACAGGAATAACTGAAGTGAAGCGCCCTTTGTTATTATCCGGGGGCCGCTTAATTGTGTTGCACCTGTTTTGTAATCAATAAGCTCAACCTCATCAGTAACAAGTGACGGGTGACGGGTGTCGGGTTTACTATCTTTTGAACCTTGAACTTTGAACTTTGAACTTTGAACTTTCTTGTCCACCCTGTCGACCTTGCCTCTAAGTTTTATTCCTTTTATAATCTCGCCTTCAACAGGAACTTCAGCACCCAAGAATGAGTATCCTTCATCCTTGAGTTTGCTTTCGAGTTTATATATGTCCGGCAGTATAGAAAGGAAAGTATCTTTTATAACTTTTTTCCAGTAATCTTCTACAGGTTTGTCAGAGATGAGTTTATTTATTATAGCTTCTGCCTTAACACCAAGGTCATCTAAATCTGCGAATGGCGTTGATATAAGGGCTTGCATAATTTCATGGGCTATAGTTCCAAGTAGCGATGCCTCGACTTCATACTCTTTTATCTCTGAAGGTTCAAGCTTCAGGACTTTTTCTATAAAGAACTTCCTCGGGCATGTCCTGTAAGAGTCTATGTCAGTGACTCTGATATAAGAGTCTTGTCCAAACTTATTTTCGATTAACTTATTTTCAATGCTTTTTATATCTGTTATGTGTGATGAGAGGGGCATCCTGCCTTTCATGATAAGTTCTTCCTCTTTTGAGAATATCCCATAAACCCGGTGTTTTAACTCTTTATTCCAGGGGAGGAACGGGGAGGGAAGAAAAAAATTATCGCCTTCCATTACCGGATAAGAGAGGCGGAGGTTTTTTGCTGATTCTAGCGTCCTGTAAAATGCAAATTTCTGGAGAAGTAAACATTTATTCAGGTTTTCAAGACTATATCTTGTTCTTGCGCTGTCAGGCAGTATGTGGTCAATATCAGGCTTTGACGGTAAATCCCCATCTCTGAGCCCTCCGAAATAAAGATATTCAGGCTCGATGCCCTTTATCTCAGTAAAACCCGCAACCTGGACACCCGTACCTTCTACTTCCATCTCTGTTGCATTCAAGAGATGTTTCATGGCATCAATAAAGTGACGTAATGTGATGGGCGCTTTTGGTGAGGCGTAAATGGTGAGGTCATCAATAAATGGAGCACTATTGCATAGTGCTTCCATAAAGGAAAGTTCCTTCAGTATCTTAAGTGCGTGCTCCTTTAAATCCATATCCTGACTGCTGATGTCAGAGAAATCAAGGTCATTCAAGAGATTGATGATAGTTTCGCTGTATTGTTGGTAGTTCCCTTTATTTTTTATGGATTCCAGTGGAGCAAGTTTCTTAAAGACCCATCGAAATTCCTTTTCAATATTGGGTAATCTGTAGTCTTTTCTGACTTCTGGCTTCTGACTTCTGACTTCTGACTTGAAGAGGTTGAGCCAAGCGTCTTTGCCCTTAACTATTCCTGATCTTAGGCAGATTCGAGGGATACATTCCCTGAATGCCGGAGGCATATTTTTAAAATAGGGTGATATAAGGCACTGGGAGAATGAAAGTCTCGGATAGTCATCTGCTACAGATTCAAGCAGGGCTATCAGGTCAAGAAAAGGGCGAGTCTTTCCAGCAGGTTTTAAGGTAGAGAAGGTATAAGGAATACCGTATCTCCTGAAAATGCGGGACAACATGTCCGCATACTTGTGCAGCATAGGGAATATTACTGTTATTTTCTCTAAATCCGTTATCTCCCCTGATATGAAGTTATTTTTTATATTTCTCGCAATGCCTTCTATCTCTTCTTCTATGCTGGGGTAGGGGTGGTAGAATAGTTCTGATGACTTTTTTTCATTGTTTAAATAGACTTCTTCAGCTCGAAAGCTATTCTTTATAAAACTCACATAACCATTTGTTATGTGAGTATAGTTTTCATCATAAGGTATTGAGATAAGAATGTCTTCTGCATTTTCTATCAGCGCCTTTATAATTGCTTCCTCACATCTGGTAGGTTCATAGAATCCATCGAGAATTAGAATGGAACATCTGTAATTATGCCTTTTAATCAGGTCTGGGCATGCTGCCATTACATCATTTTCGTCCACAGCAGAATGCTCATTGAGAAGTTCTTGATAGGCCTTAAATATTCTGAGGGCTTCAATTATTCTTACCGTGATTTCTTCAGGGATACCGAGTTCATGAAAAATAACCTTAAGCTCATCACTGACAGTTTTAATGTCTTTGGCTGTATGATGCTGCTTAATCTCATTAATAAAATTGGAAATGATAGAGGCAAACCCTATACCTTTTTCTGATAACTTCGATATTATGATCGGTAAAAGAGATAGGGATATGATTTTCCCGTCTTCATAAAAAGAATAAACTCTTTTTGAGAATTCTTTTATCGTCATCATCTCAGGAGGAATGTAGCATCCCCCTGTGAGCCCCATCGGATGCTTATTATCTAATGAGGCAAGTCTATGAAATGTCCGCTGGCTATCTTTAATCTTTCTATGCGTGGGAGCGATATAAAGTATTTTTGAAAAATCAGTGCTATTTATTTTCTCTATTGCTGTTCTAAGGAGGTTTTCCGTAGAGCCTTTATATTTAAATGGAATATAGAAAATTTTGATAGACATAACTTATTACTGATCTTCCATCCTGGTTATTATAACATCACAGCGACAGCACTTGCGATTTTTGAATAGATTATTATTAAATATTGATGTAAACTTTAGTAAAATTAACATCAATATAAATTAGGAGAACCAATGATTATCGGCAAACCCCTTTTTACTACCCGGCAGATACAGGCAAAAGTCAAAGAACTTGCTGACAGGATATCTGAAGACTATTCAGGCAAGGACCTTCTTGTTGTCGGCATTCTTAAGGGTGCATTTATGTTTTTCTCTGACATCGTACGAGCTATAA
>JBGOWS010000046.1:0-12033 GCA_041478735.1 Thermodesulfovibrionia bacterium
CTGGATATAGAATTTACATCTGGCGGAATTTCTCATGGGCTGGACGAAGCAAAAGATCATGAACTTTCTCTATCTGCCCGTTATTATTCGGAAATGGTGGATAGCTGGTTTGAATCAGAATATCCGTTATTTGAACAGAGACAGGATGAATTAAATACGATGTTGAGACTTGGCATTGGAGGCAATAAGCCATATGCCGAGGCAGGCGAAATTAGTGATGCAGTAGAGGTTATTCGCTGGTATCAGCACCTGATATATGTAAAACTTATGAGAGCACTCACGAATGAAGAATCGGTTGATGCACAGAAAGAGGATAATATATTACAAAGGGATTCAGAAGGTTCTGCATTAGTTGCATTGATTGCAATAGACCGCTCGGTGGGAGCGTGGGGAAGGTTGCAAGAATATTTTACAGAGAAAATGAATAGTATACTGGACATTCTTTTACATCTGGATAGACTGCGGAGAAAGATTGAACAATTGTTCCCTGATGCAAGAAATTTCAAAAGACCAGGATTTGATGACATGACGTAGCTCTTGCTATTGACTTCCATCGCTGCTTGTTGTATTTTCAAGCCAATATGAAAGACCGTTTGATAGAACTTATTATTGAAAAGGCATTTAAATACAGCGAAGAGCCTGTTTTCAAGCTCGTATCAGGCAGGATGAGTAACTACTATTTCAACTGTAAGGCAGTTACTCTCTATCCTAAAGGGATGTACCTTATAGGGAATCTTATCTTTGATTTAATAAAAGATTTGGATATAAAGGGGATTGGCGGGCTTACACTCGGTGCTGACCCTGTAGCTTTTGCAGTGGCATATACATCTTACCTTAAAGAAAAGCCTATAGAAGCCTTTGTCGTCCGCAAAACCCCAAAATCCCATGGCATCCGCGGACAATGGATAGAGGGAAATGTAAAAAGAGGCGATAGGGTGGTAATTGTTGATGACGTTATCACAACCGGCAAATCAACCATTGAGGCTATCAACAGGGCAAGGGAAGAAGGACTTGAAGTAGTAAAAGTAATAGCTCTTCTCGACAGGCAAGAAGGCGGGCGGGAAGCTGTAGATGCCTCAGGCTATAAACTCAATTCAATTATTACAAAAGATGAGGTGATGGCGCATTACCGTCTTTAATCAAAAAGAAGTTCTTGCTTATGGTTATTATCTTCTCTCCTTATTCATCGTCATTCCTGCACCCATTTTCATGAGTGTAAACTCCAGCAGGAATCCAGACGCCGTCCCTGCGAAAGCAGGGAACTATTGAAATGGATTCCCGTTTTTACGGGAATCCCTGGATTCCGCATCAAGTGCGGAATGAGAGACTTATTTTCGAGTTGTCCGGATTAATGCCTCTCTGCCTCCCACAGTCTTGGATCAAGCGTATCCCTCAGACCTTCGCCGACGAGGTTGTAGCTTAGGACTGTTATTAATATTGCGAGTCCCGGATAAAGGGATAGCCACCATGCAACCTCTATATTATCCTTCCCCGCAGTTAAAATATTTCCCCAGCTTGGATCCGGTGGCTGCACACCGAGTCCGAGAAACGAGAGGCCTGATTCAATAAGTATCGCACCTGCCACGCCAAAGGTTGCTGCAACAAACACTGGAGAAAGGGCGTTTGGAAGTATATGTCTGAATATCAGCCTTGCATCGGTTACACCAATGGCTCTGGCAGCACCAACGAAATCCCTTTCCTTTAATGTAAGAAATTCTGCTCTCACAAGCCTTGCAACATCCATCCAGCTTGTAATGCCTATTACAACCATTATCGTAAATATGCTCGGTTCAAGGATTGCGATGACTGCAAGGATCAGAAAGAAGGTGGGAAATGCAAGCATTATATCGACAAACCTCATCAGTATAGCATCTATTTTTCCTCCATAAAAGCCGGCTATTGCACCAATAACAATGCCAATGATTATCGCAATGCCTACTGCAACAAAGCCAACCTTTAATGAAACCCTGCTTCCCCATATTATTCTCGAAAACACATCCCTCCCGAGTTCGTCTGTCCCGAGTAAATGTGTCTTACTGGGAGGTGAGAGCACATCATGGACATTTATAGCAGTAGGATCATACGGTGCTACAAAGGGTGCAAACAGAGAAACTGTTATAAGTAAAAGCACTGTTACAGCACCTATAACAGCCAGCCTGTTTTTTGAAAATCTCTTAACTATAACCCTTAAAAGTCTCATATTATCCGAAAATCCCCCTCACCCTAACCCTCTCCCACCTGGGGCGAGGGGATAACACACCCCTACGCCCCTCTCAAGAGGGGATTTATTATTTCCCCTCCCTTGATGGGAGGGGTTAGGGGAGGGTGAAATTAACATACTTTGTACATTATTCTATTTCCTGACCCTCACCCTGGGGTCAGCCAGCGCATACGATATATCCGCGAACAGATTCCCAAGCAATGTCAGGACTGCTCCTATCACAAGGATACCCATTATTGTGGGATAGTCCCTTGACATAGTGGATGAATAAAAAAGCTGCCCCATACCTGGAATAGCAAAGATCGTCTCGAAAATAACTCCTCCACCTATAAGCCCTGGCACAGAAAGCCCGAGGATTGTGACGATCGGCATAAGGGCGTTTCTGAAGGCATGTTTGAAGACAACCTCTGATTCTGTTAAGCCTTTTGCCATTGCTGTCTTGATATAGTCCTGTCTGATAACCTCCAGCATGCTCGATCGGCTGTAACGGCTTAAACCTGCAATTCCACCGAATGCAGAAACCCCAACCGGCAGTATAAGGTGTTTGATCCAGTCCAATAACCTGTCAAAAGGCCCCATCTCTGAAACATCTATACTCTGAATACCTGATATCGGAAGTAAACCCATATTAACGCCAAAAAGTATCATGAGCAGAAGGGCAAGCCAGAAGGCAGGGGTCGAGAATCCAATAAAGACAAAAACAGTAGAGAGCTTATCAAACATTGAGTACTGTCTTGTCGCAGAAAGAACACCTATAGGTATGGCAATAATTGCTATTAGTATCAGTGAGAGAATATTAATGGTTAAAGTTATCGGAATCCTCTCGATAATCTTATCAATGACCTTTCTGCCATCCACAAATGATTTGCCAAAATCAAGGCTGACAAACCTCTTCAGCCAGTCGGAATATTGAAGGTATAAAGGTTTATCAAGACCGTAGAGCTTTTTAAGATTCTCCTTTGCCTGGGCAGATACTTTAAGTGACATCTCTGTTTGAACTTCAACAGGGCTACCGGGTGCAAGATGTATGACTATGAATGTTATCAGAGTAATTCCGAAGATTAATGGAATCATAAGAAGGAGTCTTTTTGTTATATAAGAAAGCATAATGTTTAATTATAGTTTACATAGTTAAAAAGGTTCAAAATGATTAAATAACTAAACATCAAATAAGCTCCAACTACTAATAATCAAATGACAAATTATTTACTTTGTTATTGCGAGCCAGAAGGGCGTGGCAATCTTAGTTCTCTTGGGATTGCCATGCCTGTTCCGAGCCTGTCTTAAGATTGCTTTGGTCGATACGACCTCGCAATGACAGGCAAGGAATCTTGCTCCCTGCAATGATATTTCATTAAATGCGTTCATATTATGTTTGATTATTGTAACTTGGTCATTGGTTATTATATAGTTATTGTAATTTGGTTATTTGGTATTTTACCAACAACATCTTTCAGATACTTTCCGGTATACGATTCTTTGACATTAACTATGTCCTCCGGTGTGCCCTCAAAAATAATATCCCCGCCCCTGTCTCCACCTTCAGGGCCTAAATCAATAATCCAGTCAGATGCCCTTATTACATCAAGATTATGTTCGATGACGAGTACTGTATTCCCTGCAACAACCAATCTCTGAAGCACATCAAGCAGTGCCTTAATATCCCTGAAATGCAAGCCTATTGTCGGTTCATCTAGGATATAGAGAAGTGACGAGAGACGAGAGACGAGTGACGAGTTTAATTCAACACATATCTTAAGCCTCTGTGCTTCACCACCTGAAAGTGTTGTTGCAGGCTGACCAAGCCTGAGATAGCCAAGGCCTATATCCTTCATCAGTATTAGCTTATTCTTAATCTTAGGAATATCCTGAAACAATTCTATAGCTTCATCCACCGTCATGTTCAGAACCTTGTCTATATTTTTACCCCGATAGGTAACCCGCAGGGCTTCTGGCTTGTATCTCTTCCCACTGCATTCCTCACATTTTATATAAAGGTCCTCAAAAAAATACATCTCCATTCTCTGATATCCTGCGCCCTTACAAGTCTCGCACCTGCCACCCGGCACATTAAAGGAGAAAAACCCGGGCTCGTAGCCGTAGGCCTTTGATTCTGTCTGTTCTGAGAAGATTTTTCTTATCACATCAAATATTTTTAAATAAGTCACCGGATTTGAACGCGGGCTTTTTCCTATCGGAGTCTGGTCAATAAGCCTGACACCTTTTATATGCTGGATACCTTCAATTTTCTTATACGGCAAGGGGAATCCATGTTCTGTCTTAAACTCCATGGCTAATGCCCTGTAAAGGGTTTCTACAACAAGACTGCTTTTACCCGAACCTGAAACACCGGTAACTGTTATCAGTGTCTGCAGAGGAATCCCGAGATCAACAGATTTCAAATTGTTGCCCGTGGCACCACAAAGCAAAAGTTTTCTTCCCGTGCCAGTTCTCCTCTTAAAAGGAGGCTCTATTTTATCAATCCCTTTTATATAACGGGCTGTTAGAGTATCAGTTTTTAGAAACTCATCCTTTGCCCCCGAGAAGACGACCTCCCCTCCCCGATGGCCACCTCCGGGGCCCAGTTCAACTATCCAGTCAGCAGACTCTATAATTCCCCTGTCATGCTCTACAACAAGGATAGTATTGCCAAGCTGTGAAAGCTCTGACATGATGTTTGCAATTATCTCGGTATCCCTTGCATGAAGCCCAACAGTTGGTTCATCAAGCACATAGAGGGTGCCCGTAAGAAATGATGCGAGCTGGTTTGATAGATTTATCCTCTGATATTCTCCACCTGAAAGTGTTCTGCTGTCACGGCTAAGGCCAAGGTAATCAAGCCCCACTCGCTTGAGGAACCCGAGTTTAAGGTTTATCTGCCTTAGGAGTTCTTTTGCCATATCCCTTTGAAATAGGGGTATGTCCAGATTTTCAAAAAACTTAATTATCCCTGATACTGGCATCCTGCAGAGTTCTGCTATATTGAGACCTGAAAGTTTATAGGCGAGGGACTCTCTCCTTAATCTCTTCCCGCTGCATTGAGAACAGGTGACAGGTCTCCTGTATCGGCTCAGGAAAACCCTTATATGGAGTTTATACCTTTTCTTTTCCATCTCTTCGAAGAAATCATCAATTCCATAAAAACTGCGACCTCCTTTAAACAATGAGGTCTTTTCTTTTTCAGTAAAATCAGAATATGGTGTATTGATGTCAATGCCTTCCTTTTTAGCGGTTTTAATAAGCTGTTGCTTCCACCATTTATATGCTGGTTTGTTCCATGGGTCAATAGCACCCTTTGACAAAGAGAGGCTTTTATCCGGGATAATCAGATCCTCGTCATACTTAAGGATATTGCCAAAACCTTTACAGTCCGGGCATGCACCAACAGGATGATTGAAGGAAAAGAAGAGAGGATATGGCTTTGGCAGTTCTATGTTGCATTCATCACAGGTATTTTCTGATGAAAAAATATAAGATGTGGTTGGACCTTTTGGGCTTACGATGATAATCTTTATTTTCCCATTTCCTTCCTTCCATGCCATTTCTATTGAATCGGATAGTCGAGGTTCATCTCTTATAACAAGCCTGTCGAGAATGATATCTATTAATCCCCCCTTGCCCCCCTTTACAAAAGGGGGGATGGGTGGATTTCTCTCCTCTTGAAATTCCGAGATATCGACTATTTCACTATCAAGCCATATCCTGTAAAATCCCCGTTTTTTTAGTTCATCTATTGAATCCCTGGTCTCGAAAACTATCATCGCCTTTTCACCAAGGTGTTTCTCAATAAGATCTGCAATAACCTGTGAAGGGTCCCAAACTTTTATCTCTGCCCCACAATTGGGGCAGTAAGGTGTGGAAATCTTTGAATATAGAAGTCTGAAAAGGTCATAAAGCTCTGTTAGTGTCCCGACAGTTGAACGCGAACCCCGAATAGGGTTTTTCTGTTCAAGGGCTATAGCTGGTCTTATATTATGAATTGCGTCAACATCAGGTCTGTCGAGTTTTTCGAGGAAGAGTCTTGCATATGTTGAGAGAGACTCTATGAATCTCCACTGGCCCTCGGCAAAGACCGTATCAAATGCCAGGGAGGATTTCCCCGAGCCTGATACACCTGTTATGGCTATAACCTTGTTGTGGGGCAGGCTGAGGTTAATGTTCTTGAGGTTATTCTGACGAGCACCCTCGATTATAAGTCTCTTTTCGGACATTAAAATTATTTTAACACGTTAATTTACCCTTTGAACAAGAACTTCCTTATATCTCCGACCCTTAACGTAATCTTATTTGAATCGAGGTATTCGAGGAATGGCAGGGCATATTTTCTTGAAGTACCGAGAATATCCCTGAATTCTGCTACAGTCATTTCGGATTTTCTTGTAAAAAAGTCCTTTAGGTTCTCGATCATCTTCCTGTAAACAGAAGATGTTATATGCATCGAATCATTAATCCTCACAAGACTGCCTTCTTTTACCATGAGTTTCAGGATATCTGACAGGTGTTTCTGATCCAGTTTAAGAGACTGACAAAGTTCTTCTTTGGTTGGAGGCTGGAATCCGCTTTTTTCTATAAGTCCAAGCATATTTGTCTTTAGTGATTCGTCCACCTGCGATAGAGCCACACTGAATGTTGCAAGCCGAACTAATTCTTTCTCTGTAACAATATCTTTAAGTGATGTAATCAGATTAGCAAAGAGTCTGGGATCAATGTTTAGATTGGCCCTGAGTTCTTCTTTAAGCATTCCGGATTTCAGGGGGTTTTTTACATGGAAATCATTTATAATCTTTTTTGCAGATTCTCTAAAGGAATTGAAGGCACCGCTGTGAAGCAGAATGTCCTCAAATTGTATCAGAATGCCTTTATCTTTTAAGGCTTTTATCGAATCCTTAATAGATGTAATTTCTGCCTTAATCCATCCCTCAATTGAAGAGACTTTAATGCCATATACGCCAGCCCTTTTTACCTTTATTGCTATTTTTTCAGATAAAGTTCCAGTTTCAAATATTTTTAAATCATCTGCCCCCTCTTTATGAATCCTTCTATATGCGGACGGGTCAAGCACCTCTCCTCCTCCGATCGTCTCTACCGGAGAAAATCTCCTTATGATATATCTATCTCCAGACATGGCAATTACAGGCTCCCGAAGCCTGAACTGGCAATAACAACTACCTCCTCCCTTTAGCTCATCACAGCCATATAGGATAATTCTCGCTATGGTCTCTGATGTGCTGAGGTGGAAATGGACAAGGCTTTTATTTTTCAGAACGGGTGCACCTGAAAGCAATTCCAGTTTTGCATTGATCGTCTTCGTTGGAGTAAATCTTCCAGGGAACACAACGGAGTCCCCCCTTTTTAATTTTTCCTTCTCGACCCCCTGGAGATTTATTGCTACTCTCTGCCCAGCATATGCTGTTTTTATGGGATTGCCGTGGCTGTGGAGCCCTCGTACCCTGCTTTCTATGTTACTCGGGAGTATCTCTACAGCATTGTCAACAGAAAGGCTACCGGAGACAGCAGTCCCTGTGACAACAGTTCCAAATCCCTTTAATGTAAAAACCCTGTCTATAGGAAGCCTGAAAAGGCCTTTTGTTTGCTTGGGTTCAACCCTTAGTGCTACTTCTTTTATCTTTTCTTTAAGTAGGTCAATATTGAACATTGTCTTTGATGAGACAGGCACTATTGCTGCTCCCTCGAGGAATGTACCTTTCACAAAGTTTTTAATATCGTCTTCCACAAGCTTAAGCCATTCATTCTCCACAAGGTCTGCCTTTGTGATTGCAATGAGACCTGATTTAATCTTAAGAAGGTTGCAAATATGGAGATGCTCACGGCTCTGCGGCATAACCCCCTCGTCAGCAGCGATGACAAGGAGAACAAGGTCTATCCCGCCTGCACCTGCAAGCATATTTTTAACGAGTCTTTCATGCCCGGGAACATCTACAATCCCAACAGTAAGACCATCCGGATAATTTAAGTCTGCAAACCCGAGGTCAATGGTAATGCCCCGTTCTTTCTCTTCCTTCAGTCTGTCAGGGTCTATGCCGGTCAGTGCCTTTACGATGGCACTCTTACCGTGATCGATATGTCCTGCGGTTCCGAGGATTATGTATCTCATATAAATATTATATCGCTCAAGTCAATCTGCTTATCGCTAAATTTGGACAATAAATTATTGCATTATCTGGTTAACAGAGCAATCTGCCAGCCTTGAGAATATCTTTTCTGCTCCCATCTTTATAAATCAATGTTACAGTCGGCTTAAAAAACACAAAGTCCTGGTGCAAAGGTGTCTTGACATTCCCACCAAATGAGCTATTGTCACCGAGGGCTATGTGGACTGTGCCAAGTATCTTTTCGGATTCGAGGATATTGTCAGGCCTTTTTGCTGCATCATTTGTGCCGATGCCTAGCTCGGCAATATTTCCATTTTCCTTTCTTTCGGAAAGCCTCTTATTGAGATATCCAGCATATTTATCCTCACCAGAGACATCTGTGACGTATCCATCTTTAACTGTAAGTATCACCGGAGATTCAAGCTGTCTTGTTGGACCCCATTCCAGGACTAATTTCCCGTTAGCTGTTCCTTCGAGGGGTGCGAGGAAGACCTCACCTGCTGGAAGATTACCAAAAGAGCCCTGTCTGGTAAGGATTCCTGTATCTGATCTTGCCCTCCTTCCCTTTTTTGAGAAAGAAATATAGGTACCATTTGAGGTTTTTACCCTGATAAACTCAGCCTTGTTTATCACCTTGGCTATCCCTATCGTTCTTTTTGCAAGGGCCTTCCAGTCGATATTCATAGCGCCCTCAAGCATAGAGATATCAAAAAGAGGCATGCTTGCATATCTGCAACCACAAACCCTTGTCAAGAAATCCCTGAACCTCGTATGACTTGTAGAATAATTTGAAAGAGCAATAACGCAGTTTACGGCATTGTTTTTATGTCTCCTGATGATATCTTCTGCCCTTTTAATATCCTGATCCCTTGCGGTCTTCTTCAGAATAGGAAGAAGAAGCCGTTCTTTCTTTAAGGTCTTGACTGTCTTTTCCCCGAACGCAAGCTCCCAGAGTTTTGAAGGTGGTTCTGCGCCATGACTTCCTGTAGCAGCATATTCATGAAAAGTAATTGACTTGCAGAAATTTTTACCTATATCAGCTGCGAGTAAAGAAAGATATCTGAGTTTTGACCTTTGTTCCAGATCTGATTCATTTATATCTTCTTTCTCCGAGACCCTGTCGTTAAATAAAAGAACCTTTTCGTATTTCTTTACTCCGAGGTTAATCCTGAATATGTCTCTCAATACAAATTTTATCAAGGTGCTGCCGTCTTATTTCCCTTTAAGATTGCTTCGGCTTTATGCCTCACAATGAAATTTAATAATCCTCATTTTCAATATTTACCTGAAAAGAAATTCCATCTGGTTGAGATGTTCGCCTGGAAAACTGATAGGGTAGTTGCTATCGAAACAGGCAGTGCAGAAATTTTGGGCGTTCGGGATTATTTTCTTAAGACCTTCAAGGCTTAAATAAGATAGAGAATCTGCGGTTGTATATTTCCTGATCTCATCGAGGAGATGGGTAGAGGCGATGAGTTCCCGTTTTGTAGGCGTATCTATGCCGTAATAGCATGGGCTAATGGTTGGGGGAGAGCTTATCTTTAGATGTACCTCTTTTGCACCCCCTCCTTCCATCAGCATTTTGACTATCTTTTTGCTTGTGGTCCCTCTGACTATTGAGTCGTCTACCACTACCAACCTTTTACCCTCGAGGAGTCTTCTTACAGGGTTAAGCTTTATCTTAACTCCAAAATGTCTTATGCTATGCTTTGGTTCTATGAATGTCCTTCCAATATAGTGATTTCTTATAAGACCAAAATCGAAGGGAATTTTGCTGGCTTCCGAAAACCCGATTGCTGCAGGAACACCCGAGTCTGGTACAGGTATCACAAGGTCTGCATCTATAATAGACTCTCTTGCGAGTTGTCTTCCAAATTCTTTCCTCATCTCATTCACATTCAATCCCCCAAAGATATTGCTATCCGGTCTTGAAAAATAAATGAGCTCGAATACACAGAAGGCCTTTCTGGAACCGTTAAATGCCCTCAAAGATTTAAGGCCATGCTCGTTTATTATAAGAACCTCACCCGGTTCTACGTCACGTACAAAAGATGCCCCTATGAGGTCAAATGCACATGTCTCTGATGCCACGACGTATGCGCCGTCCTTCACCCCGAGGCTGAGAGGTCTTACACCATAAGGGTCCCTTACTGCAATGAGTTCTTTTTCTCGCAATATAAGCAGGCTGAAGGCACCACTTATCTGTTTAATTGCATAGATTAGCCTTTCATAAAAATCGTCTCCTTTTGAATGGGCTATAAGGTGCACTATTACCTCGCTGTCTGAAGAGGTCTGGAATATTGCTCCTTCTGCTTCGAGGGAAGTCCTGAGGTCTTCTGCACTGACAAGATTTCCATTATGTGCGATTGCAAGTGAGCCCAGGGCGAAGTTTGCAACTATTGGCTGAACATTTTTAAGCACGCTGGTGCCGGCTGTAGAATATCGATTGTGGCCTATTGCTATAAAACCTGGAAGTCTTTTTATCCTTTTTTCATTGAAGGCATCAGCAACGAGTCCCATAGACTTCTCGAGAAAAAGTTGTCTCCCATCTGTTGAGCATATACCTGCGCCTTCTTGACCCCTGTGCTGGAGCGCATATAATCCAAGATATGCGAGGTTTGCTGCCTCAGGGTGACCGAATATCCCAACTATGCCGCACTCTTCGTGAATATCGTAAATCACAAAAGGTATTTTAACATATATTGGTTCTTTAAAGACCTGATAATAAACATTGACCTTATTTTAATTTCTATGGTAGAAAAAGACATGAAAGAAAAGCAGGAGTTACTCTCTTGTCTCCCCCCTGTTGATGAAGTCTTGAAAAGTAAACAAGGCGTGGAATGGCTAAATAACTATCCAAGAAGATATGTGCTTCAGGCTATCAGAGATACAATTGATTCAAGGCGGCGAGAGATTATTGAGGGTTTAACTGCTGATCTCTCAGAAGAAGTTATGCTAGCCGATATTGGGAATATGATTAAAACGCTCTCTTCATAC
Source organism: Thermodesulfovibrionia bacterium (assembly GCA_041478735.1). Classification (GTDB taxonomy): domain Bacteria; phylum Nitrospirota; class Thermodesulfovibrionia; order Thermodesulfovibrionales; family SM23-35; genus JBGOWS01. Next base: position 11,332 of record JBGOWS010000046.1, read on the forward strand.
AGCCTCAGACCACTCATAAATGCGACAGGCGTTGTAATACACACAAACCTCGGCCGTTCCATCCTTTCTGAAAATGCACTCGAAAATATCAAACGTGTATCAGAGGGTTATTCTAACCTTGAATACGATATTGAAGAAGGGAAAAGAGGGAAAAGATATACTCATATTAAACGGATTCTCAGGGAGATAACAGGTGCTGAGGATGCACTTGTCGTTAACAACAATGCTGCGGCAGTCCTGCTCTGCCTCAATACATTATCAAAAGGTAAAGAAGTGATTGTCTCAAGAGGTGAACTTGTCGAGATAGGAGGTTCCTTCAGAATGCCTGAGATAATGGCAGCAAGCGGTGCATTACTCCGTGAGGTCGGGACAACAAACAAAACCCATATTTACGACTACGAAAATGCGATCAGTGAAAATACGTTGCTCATCTTAAAGATTCACAAATCTAATTTCAGGGTTATAGGATTTTCTGAAGAAGTCCCAATAGAAGACCTTGTAACACTCGGCAGAAGGCATCAAATCCCGGTTATGTTCGACCTCGGAAGCGGCTGCCTCATAGATTTAAGGCCATTTGGAATATACGATGAACCGAGCGCTCAGGAGTTTATAAAATCAGGGGTTGATATAATAACCTTCAGCGGGGACAAGCTCCTCGGCGGGCCTCAAGGTGGTGTGATTGTGGGGAAAAGAGAGTACATA
>JBGOWS010000270.1:0-3228 GCA_041478735.1 Thermodesulfovibrionia bacterium
CACGTTTGAGGGGCGTGTGGGGTAACCCGTGCGGGTTCAAATCCCGCCTTCGGCACCATAATACTGCTTTAAAATCAAGTATTTTTCAAAATATTATGTAGAATAAAACCGTAAACAAACCGTGAACAAAAGGTATTTTGTTGAGGGTTTGCGATGGCATTTTAAAACAGTCAAAAATGTGTAAACTACTTCCTGAAAGATGCAATATCATCTTCTGCCATAATCTTGTTGATTTCAAAAGGTAATGTTGTTATATAATTGACTCTATGAGGCAGTTTGAACATGTATGACTGGCACACAATACTGTTGGATTTTGGAAAACTACTCCTTGCAGCTTTTATAGGAGGAGCAATTGGTTTTGAAAGAGAATCTCATGGACAAGCCGCTGGATTTAGAACATATCTGATTGTAGGCGTAGGAGCATGCCTTATGATGCTTCTTTCTCTCCATATGGAAGATATATTTCGCCGTTTAAATGTAGATTCTGTAGTACGCCTGGACCCCGGAAGAATAGCTTCTTATGCAATCGCAAGTATGGGTTTTTTGGGAGCTGGGGCTATTATAAAAGGGAAAGGCACAGTGCGAGGGATAACCACCGCTGCAGGGCTTTGGGTTGTAACAGGTATGGGACTTGCGATTGGTGCAGGGCATATTTACCAAACGATTTTTACAACTGTTATAATTCTTATTGCTCTCTATTGGCTTCAGCCCATCAGAAAACTTGCTAAGCGCAGAATTTATCGTATCCTAACAGTAAAACATAAAGGGGAAGAAGACCCACTTGATAATATTACTAAGATTATTTCAGATTATCCCTCCTTTTCTATCCGAAATATCAATTATGAACATGACATATCGTCACAGACGCTGCTATATCGCATTAGAATTTTTAGCACGGAAGGAACACATTGGAGAGAGCTTCTAAAAAAACTATCAGACATTCAAGGAATGCTTGAAGTAAAGTGGGAAGAAAGTGACGTCCCATAAAGAGTGTTAACATCTCCATTTTTATTGCTATTTCAGAAAATAATCCTTGGATTTCCTTCTGCTTCTGGCTGAAAGATTGCTTCCTGAAATATTCAAAGTGAAATTTTATTGTAATGATGAATATTTCATGAGATAATCAATAAAAATAAAGGGGGATAAAATGTGGAGATAACAAAGTTAGAAGCAAAAGATGTTATGAAAAGACCAGTTATTTCTACAAAGAAGTGGGCCTCTGCAAGGGACATTGCATTGCAGTTGGTGTCAGGTAGTTTTAGCGGAATGCCCGTTATAGATGAGGAGGAAAGAGTTATCGGTGTCATCACTGAACATGACTTATTAGACCAAGTGCGCGAAGGTAAATATCTCGGAAAACTCGTAGTAGAAGATGTTATGCAAAAAAATCCTATTACAGTAGATGTCAACGCGCCACTTAGTGATGTATTGGATATTATGCTTGAGAATGGGATACTGAGAATACTTGTTACAGATGGTCTCCGCCTTGTAGGAGTAATTTCAAGATCCGCTATCCTCCGAATTGCATTGAGCAATACTTGAGTTCGTCTGAGTGAATAACTAATCGACTACTTCCTGTAACACGCAGGGGAAGCGTAATATCGATGAATATGGAGTACACTCGGGAATCAACAGAGACAAATATCCAATGTTATACCAATCTGGTCTTTTATGGTAATAAGGAGTAAAAGCCAACTAAGCTTTCATCAGACAGCTTTTTTTTATAACAAATTCTCTTTTAAGAAAATCCCTACTATGTTATATTCTTTCAAGAACCCGTAAGGAGAACAATGGGGTCAGGTCTTGCATCTTGCATTCTGAAACAAGACAACGGTTCTATTTTTCTTCAGCGAATATGCCAAGGCAGTGAAAGATTTCCTTAGTGTGTTGTAACCTATAGCATCATATGATACAGTAATAAATAATGACAGATTTTGAAATAGATAAGACAATATCTTATTGGTTTAGTGGTGCTAAATATGATTTAGGGGTTGCCAATGCGATGTTAAAGAGCAAGAAATATCCATATGCACTTTTTATGGGGCACTTGGCTTTGGAGAAACTTATCAAAGCGTTAGTTGTCAGTCATACAAAAAAGCACGATCCATTCAGTCATTCTCTCCCTTATCTTGCTGAAAAGTCAGGCATAAAATTCCCGCAGAAAATACTCATTAAGTTACGTGAAGTTATGGAATTTCATTTTGAAGGACGTTATCCCGATGCCAATAAAGCTTTTTACGACAAATGTACAAGATCTTATACAGTTGAAAAGCTGAAGGAGATAAAAGAGGTTTTTAAATGGATAAAACTCAGGCTATAAAGATTATAAGAAAATTTGCTAAAGCATTAAAGCAGCATGGAATATCCGTTGATCTTTTAATCCTCTATGGTTTGTACGCAAGAGGAAAGGTGATGCCTGACAGCGATATCGATGTTGCTGTGGTATCAAAGAATTTTGGTAAAGACCGGATAGAAGAGGGGATGACTCTTTTTAAAATTGCAGGAAAGATCGACTCTCGCCTTGAACCTGTACCAATTTCTATAAATTCATATGAAAATGACACATCCACATCATGAAAGAGCCTTTTCTGAAAAGACCTTTTGACTTTCTCTTATCCCTCACAGGAATAATCCTCTCGTCTCCTTTGTGGATCCTGATCGGACTACTGATCATCATCGAGGACGGCTTGCCCATATTCTATGGCCAGGAGCGGGTCGGAAAGAACGGCCGTATCTTCAGTGCCCTCAAATTCCGCCCAACGATTAAGGAAGAAATTTCACTTTTGCGAAAAAGTGAAATTTCTTCCTTTTATAGTCTATTAAGTTATATCAAATGGACTTTCTGACTCAGTTATTTAAAGGCGTTGCCAATGAGCGTCGGTTAGAGATGCTCGAACTTCTTTTAGATGAAAAAGAAGTTCCCATTGAGGAGATTGCATCAAGGCTTAAGATTCCAGAAGCAACCTGCTGCAGGAATCTTAAAATCCTGGAAAGGGTACACATAGTCAGAAGCCACAGGCGAAACGAAAGGGTCTTTTACTCCAGGGATGACGCTCAGGGCTTTTTTTACAATAGAACTATTATTGACCTGATTAGAAGAAAAAAGGCCGGAAGAACCTTGTTACGGGCGTGACCATGAATGCAGTTGATCTCAAAAAGGATTCTATGCTCAAATGATTCTTGAACAGTAGGGACACTGAGCCTCTTTCTTAAGATAAATTGAATATA
>JBGOWS010000130.1:0-6266 GCA_041478735.1 Thermodesulfovibrionia bacterium
ATCTTCCAGAAAACTTTTAATTCAGCTTGTCAGTGCCCGCTCAGAAAACGAGGTCAGGAAAATTATCGATTCAGACCCTTTGTCAGGAAACGAAGAGAACTGGAAACCTTATGGCGGATATGAGAGTAATTTCAATACAATAAATAATCAGGCGAAAAATTCTGTAGCTGCTCTTGCTGAAAAACCTATCAATTCCATTGATGCTTTACTTCTAAAAGAATGCAAACTGAGGGGTATTGATCCGGAAAGCAAGCAAGCGCCAAAATCAATGAAGGAAGCAATAGAATTATTCTTTGGCATTAAAAGTGGAGATTTTTCAGACCTTGCGGATAAAGAGAGAAGAAGGCTTGCCGGGAATATTCAAATCATCGCGGAAGGAGAAAGAAAAAGACCGAATCTCATCATTGCTGATAAAGGTGAAGGACAACATCCCGATGATTTTGAAAACACATTTCTCTCTCTGCACAGAGGCAATAAAAATAAAATTCTGTTTGTGCAGGGCAAATACAATATGGGTGGAAGCGGAGTATTGCCGAATTGCGGCGAATACAATTATCAACTGATTCTTTCGAGGAAGACCCCTGAACTGCTTAAAAAAGGACAGAAGGACAAATGGGGCTTTACTTTGGTAAGACTGCACGTTGCAACAAGCTCGGAGTACAAAAATTCCTGGTACGAATATTTTGTTGGTAACGATGGCGAAATCTTATCTTTTGCGGGAGAACCCTTAATAATCCTTCCTGAAGATGAATCTTTAGAATCGGGAACTTATATAAAACTCTACAATTATTATTTGCCAAACTCTTCTCAGATTACCTTAGATTTATGGCGTGAATTGAACAGGGTATTGCATTATCCGGTTCTTCCTCTAACACTGCGTGAAACGCGGAAATTCAGGAGACAAGGTCCAATAATTCTCATGGGAAACAGGCTCAGGATTCTGAAGAATGACAATCAGAGCGTTGAAGATAACTGTCCACCAATAATACCAATTATTGCTGAACTCGGGAAATTCGGTAAAAGGACAATAGAGGTTACTGTTTTCAAGGAAGGGACCGGAAAAGACGAATTTGCCTCTCCAGGTGAAGCGATTTTTTTTTACCATTAACGGTCAGACACATGCTACCATCGGCCGTTCCTTTCTCAGAACAAAAGCCAACCTCCATTACCTAGCTGATTATATGCTGGTACATATTGATTGCACCGATGTTGAGACAAACATAAGGGAAAAGATTTTTATGCCTTCAAGAGACCGGATGAGAGACACCGAAATCTCAAAAGAGATCGAATTAATATTGGCTGAAGAACTCAGCAGGCATGAAGGACTCAAACAGTTAAATCAATACCGAAGGGAACAGCAGATTACCAAAAACCCAAAAGATGTAAAGTTCCTGGAATCTTGCATTACTTAGGAGTTGGAGGCAATATTAAAGACAGAAATGAAGCAGGCACAAAAGAAGAAAAAGAATTCGAAGGGAATAGGATTCCGACTTATTTGAAAATAATCGGATCTGAGAGAAAGCAGATGCCGATTAATTCTTATTCAAGGGTTGCATTCGAGACAGATGCATCAAATGACTATTTCAGCAGGGAGACCGACCGGGGGTCGTTAATAATCTATCCGGATGTAATGAAATCTTACCATTTGTGGAATGGCAGAATTACAGCAAAAATTATCCCTTCAAAAACAGCACGGGTAGGCGCTATCAGGAAAATAATTGCTTTATTAACAAGACCCTATGCAGATCCTTTGTCTGTTGAATTTGAAGTCGAATATATGCCGGAGGTTGAGCCTGAAATAATACCACCGCATTTACCTAAACCACCAAAAATGAAAGACTATAAATTACCGGAGCCGATATTAGTCTATAAAAATAAGCGCGCCGGCTACAGGTCATGGGATGAAATCAAAAAAGAAGACGGCACAAACTGGAATGGTGAAGATATTGCTAAGGTTGTCCCAAGTGGTAATGGGGCAGGAGTTGATGTTTACATAAATATGGATGCTGACGTTCTGCGTAATTTTCTCAGACAGCAAAAAGTAACTGACAAGAGGCAGGACTTTATTAAACGTTCATGGGAAACCGCTATTTTTCTGAATTCCATGGTTATCTATAATGATCTGGCCAAAACGGAAAGAGGGGAGATGGTTTCAGATATTATGAAGAGTGTTTCAAAAATCATTCTCGATTTAATGTGCAACGATACTTTTCTGAAAGAACTCGAAAAAGGCGATTAAGAGAGGGGCATTTTCAGAAAAGGCGTAGTTTGATAGATATTCAGATCATTTAAGATTGTTAAGGAGTTCATTTGCCAGAACTTTACCTCAGAAAAGAACTCAAAGAAAAATTCATTCGGGATCTGAATCCTTCAGAGAAACTTTTTTTTCTGGAAAAGGCAAAAGAAGCTATTATGCTGAAGGGATATCCGGCGTGCGAAGACCTGTTTAACTACTGCTATTTTCTCACGCTGAAAGAACGCTTCCGTGGTATCAGTACACAAAGTGGTGAAGGATACCTGAGATTCCTCCTTGTAGAAGGGACAAAGGATGTAGAGGAGACAATAAAGTTGTATGAAGAGAGATTGGAGAAAAAGAAACTGCCTGTAGCCGATGCCAGGGGCAGTAAATTTTTAGAATATTTTTCTGAATAGAAACAACACCCCTCTATGTCCCCCCTTGCCAAGGGGGGAAGTAAGGGGGGTATAATATCACATGTATCTGATACTTTTTGATATTGATGGCACATTAATAGATTCAGGTGGAGCAGGAACCCGCTCACTCAATCTTGCATTTGAGAAAGTATTTTCAATAGAAAATGCCTTTAATGGTATAAGCATGGCAGGTAAAACAGACACACAGATAATGAAGGAAGCCTTGGTAAAACATGGTGTCTCAACCGATGGGAATCTCAGTGCTGTTATAGATACTTATCTAAGACATCTCGGAGAGGAGATAAATAATAACAGGAAACATGCAAAGCCAGGTGTTCATGAGATATTAGAAAAATTAAGTCTCATGAGGAATGTAGGATTGGGGCTTCTCACAGGGAATATTGAGCCTGGTGCAAGAATTAAACTTGAACCCTTTAGCCTCAATAAATATTTTCCTGCAGGCGCATTTGGCAGTGACGATGAAGACAGGAACAGGCTTTTGCCTATAGCAATAAAGAGGTTTGAGGAATTGTACAAGCGAAAGATGAAGGCTGATGAGTGCATAGTTATAGGAGATACACCTCGTGATGTCCATTGTGCAAAAATATATGGTGCAAAATGTATAGGCGTCGCTACCGGCCCTTACCCCATCGATGCACTTATAGAGGCAGGTGCAGACCATGTAGTAAAAGATCTGTCAGATCATCATGCCCTGCTTCAGTTCCTTTAATCCCTTTACCCTCGCCCTTAACTCATTAACAAAGAATTGGTAATCACCTATACCTTCTGGTTTCCTGGACATGTCCAACTCATCTGGATATAGCGGTTTCCCGAATATGATCTTCATCTCGGTAAATTTAGGCATTATAGCACCCCGCGGGAGGGCCTCAAAAGAGCCTTTGATATAGGCTGGAATAACAGGCACATTAAGTTCTATAGAAAGTATCCCTACTCCTTTTTTAAATTCCATTAATTCGCCGTCATAAGACCTCCCCCCTTCAGGAAATATCAGGAGGGATTTCCCATTTCTCAGGATGTAAGAGGCCATCCTGAGAGCCCTGTTGAGATATGTTTCAGGGTCTATAGGGATAACGTGAGCAAGCCTGGCAAAGGACTCTTTGAATCTACCTGTAAAGTATTTTTGAAAACCGAGGGAATACAAGTCCCTGAATGATTTTGAGGGCAGTGCAGCAACGACATTAAATCCATCGAGATAGCTTGTGTGATTTGGCGTGATGATATAAGGTCCTTTTTCAGGTAAGTTCTCAAGTCCCTCAACCTTCAGTCTAAAAAATATCTTAAAGAAAATCTTTACCGTCCCTAAACAAATAAGGATTATAAGCCATTCTAAGAAACTGTGATGGAGCCCAACCTTTTTTCTGTCATCAAAACCCGGCTCTGTTTTTAATATATCTTTCCACATCGGCATCTTTTCAATCTCAATAACACCACGGGTCCCATATTCCTTTATCCTTTTGACAAGTTCTCCGACAGTCTGTATCTCTGATGCAAAGGTCTCAGAGAGCGTCATTGAGAATGCCTTTTCGAGTGAAACAACAAGTTCTATCCTGGCAAGAGAATCAAGCCCGAGGTCAAGCTCGAGATTGTCTGTGGATTGTATTGGAAACTGTTCTTTTAGTAATGGTTTTATACATTCAATCACTTTTCTCCCGGTTTCATCCTCGATAAGGTCTTTATCTTCTTTCTTTGCCTTCAACTCTTTGCCTTTTGCTTTTATCAGATCTTTGACCATGAACCTTCTGAGTTTCCCGAGAGGAGTTTTCGGCAAAGGGTCAGGATAAATAGTATATCCTTTTATCCGCATATACTGAGGAAGATGGAGTGAGATATTATTTATTTCCCATTTCAGGGTCTCTTTCAGATTTCCGATCTGTGCTTTTTTTGCGTATTCTAGGTTCGGCACTATCACAGCCTGAAGTGATTCAACGATACCCTTCTCCTCAATACTCATCACGCATATCTCTTTTATAAGAGGGATTTTCATATACTGCTTTTCTACTTCTTCAGGATAAACATTCTTCCCGGAACCCAGGACGATTACTTCTTTTAATCGTCCTGTTATAAATAAATAGCCATCATTATCCTTATACCCGAGGTCTCCGCTAAAAAACCATCCTTCCTTTATCGCCTGTCCTGTTGCCTGAGGATTTTTATAATAGCCTTTCATTACCATAGGTCCTTTTATTGCAACCTCACCCTCCTCCAATACCCCTAATTCATGCCCTTCTGGATTTATTATTTTTATCTCTACAGTTGGGAGCGGCTTGCCTGCAGAACCTGCCTTTCTCTCTTTAATCGGATTAAATGTGACAACCGGCGAGGTCTCTGTCAGGCCGTACCCCTCGACGACTGTAAAACCAAAGGCTTCAAGGTCTTTCATTACCTCCGGAGCAAGTTTTGCACCCCCGCTTGCAATGAGCCTGAATCTTTCACCGAATGCGTTGTGGGCTGATTTGAAGATTAACTTGCCCATGTTAATACCCAAACTTTTCTTGAGGTTCCCACATAGGTTTAAAATGCCAACCATTATTTTTTGGATAAGGCCGGGTAATTGTTTTATCCTGTTTAGAATCCCGTTCCTTATAAGTTCAAGCAGCTGCGGTACCCCAATAAGAATGGTTACGTTTTTATCCTTTATTGTTGATATTAGTTCAGGACCTTTCAGGCTCGGCGCAAATGTGATAGTAGCACCCAGAAAAATGGGCGCAAGGAATGTGCACATAAAGGGGTAGGTATGGTGAAATGGAAGAACAGAAAACACGTTATCTTTTTGTGTAACGATTTCGGCCTTTATGATAGCTTCTGCATCAGAACAGAAATTTTTGTGAGTAAGTTGCACGCCCTTTGGTATGCCTGTTGTACCAGATGTGTATATGATAGATGCAACATCTTCTTCTGTGACCCGGGGGTATTCATTAACTTCCTTTGTCCTGAATAAATCCTTAAATTCGGGCGAATCAAAATTTATTAACTTAACAAACAATGACTGATTTGTGCTGACTTTGACAGCTCTTTTTACATTTTCTTCTGTCTTTGAAGTATGGAATACCAACTTTGACTCAGAATCAGCGAGGAGGTTCCTTATCTCATCCGGTCCGAGCTGTGCGTCTATAGGGACTGCAATCCCGCCTGAGAGAGATATGGCAAGATACGAGGTACACCACTCCGGCCTGTTCTCAGAAATAATAGCAATCCTGTCACCCTTTTTTATTTTATTTGATAATCCCCCCACCCCACTAATTCCCCCCTTGGCAAGGGGGGAATTAGTGGGGTCAAAAAAGAGGGGTGAGGGGGGATTATTTTCATTCTGTATAAGATAGGATGCAATGCTTTTTGTGTTTATAAGAAGCTCATTGTATGAGATTGTCTTCCATGTCTTATCAAAGTAATTGAAAGCGATATTATCTTTATATTCAGTTGCAGTTTTAAAAAATAAACTATAAATGGTCTCCATTCCAATTCCTATGAAACAAATATTAAATAGAGTCTGTTTATAAACTCCGTTTTTCAGTCTGTCATTCCCGAAGTCCTTAATCGGGAATCCAGTGTTTTCAAGGTGTTATAGATCCCCGGGTCAAGCCCGAGGATGACAA
>JBGOWS010000042.1:0-12229 GCA_041478735.1 Thermodesulfovibrionia bacterium
ATGCTTTACAAGAATGGATACGTACTGGTAAGTTACCACCTTTGCCGCATAAAATATCCTGAATTCTTATTTCAACTTCTAATGGCTAAATTATTACTTTGATTTTATATAAAAACCTGGCAGTTCCCATTCTTATTCTGGATTGAATATGTAACCAATTACATAGAGTCTGTTTATAAATGTTGATTATTCACCCTCCCAATCCCACTCCTGTTAAATTAAAAAATCCTTATTTCAAGCCAACAAAAACAGCTCGGTTATAGTATGCTATAATATATCAAATCTTAAGGGCTATCTGAATCACAATGGGATGTATTTGAGCCTTGACATCTCATGGATAATGTGGTTTAATGAGCTATGCCAACGGCACTCGAACTATATGAAAAGATAAGGCATAAACTGGGCGATGAGGAATCACGGAACCTTCTTGAATACATTTCAACCTCTGTCGAAAAACACGCTGCTACAAAAGAGGACCTTAGCAAGACTGAAAACAATCTTAATATGAAGATAGAACAGGTTAAAAGTGACCTTGAACTCAAGATAGAGAAAACAAGAGCTGATATTATCAAATGGATGTTTTTATTCTGGATAGGGCAGTTAGCCTCTCTTATTGCAATTCTACAGGCCTTCTTTAAAAAATAAGAACTTCAAAATCTATGTAATCCATTACATAAACCCACACAAGATTTTCGCATCTTTTTCAAATAAATTCAATTTTCCCAGGTAGTTATAAAATGGCACAGGAATTGCTTTTGAAAATGAGGAAATGGTCTAAAAGAAGAATGCCTTTATGAGGAAGGCAACGATGCCAATGAGATTTAAGATGACAATGATATATAACCTATCGAAGCGTTTGTTGATGCCGTCAGCCAGAGAATCAATGCGTTTATTCACATTAACAAGTTCTCCCTTTACCTCCCGAATCTCATTATGCATGAGATCAAGCTCTCTGAAGAGAAAGGCAAAGGGGTCAGCCTTATATACTATTTCTTCTTTCTTTTCAGTCTCAGGCGCCATAATGGAATGATAAAGGAAGGATTTATGTTTGTCAAGGATACGAGGGGTAAAAATCTATTGAAGTTGAACTTCGAGAGGATAAAATTGTCATTCCCCGATTTAATCGGGGAATCCAGTAAAAAACAATGTCATTCCCCAGCTTGACTGGGGAATCCAGTTCCTTTGTCTTCTGGATTCTCATGTTAAACCAGAGAATGACGAAAAAGGATGTCTGGATTGTCTGGTCAAGCCAGACAATGACATATGCCGAAGCAATCTCAAAAACGAGATTCCTCGATCTATTTTTAAGTGAGAAAAATTTGCATACATGTCAATAAGAAGATTAAAAGGGAATCTCCTTAACTGGGCTTTTATGAGCTTACTATGTAACTCATTACACAAACACATAACAGGATTTAGCCTCTCTTTTAAAAATCTCCATTTTTTCAGATAGTTACAAAATGGCATAGTAATTGCTGCATTTTTAAGCACTATGTATATGATTTTGAGCAACAGACGAGGGGTAACGCTGATTGAACTCATAATTGTTTTATCTATTATCGGGATACTCGCAATTATCGGTGTTCCTGAGATAAGCAGATTCTCATCAACTTATAAGGCGCGTTCATGTGCAACAGATTTAATCCAGAATATGAAGGTTGCAAAGGCAATGGCGATAAAAGAGAACAGGGAGTATTTAATAGTCTTTGATACCATAAATCAAAGGTATATAATAGGTTTTGACGGAAATGGAGATAACGACCTTACAACTCTAAATTCAGACACCTTTGGAATCTGTAAAGATACAGATAACGATAGATTGCCAGAAGGTGATGTTCTTGTAAATGGTGTGCCTGCTTGTGTAAAGGTAGTAAATGTGAGCAGTTATGGCAATAATGTCGTATTTGGCTATGGTACGGGGACGACCCCGCCGAATGGCCCAAACGGTTCTACTATCCCTGCTTCAGGAGTAAATTTTTCCGGTTCTCCCCCGCGGGCTGATTTCAATCCTAATGGGTCGGCAGGAACCCTTGGTTCTGCTTATTTTCAGCAAACTTCGAGAGGATATAGCTATTGTGTTAGGGTAAGCAATAGTGCTGGCGCTTTAAATATGTGGAAATGGGATGGGGATAAAGATAATACAGGTGTAACAACTTGGACGGAGTTACGATGAAGAAAATTATTACTCGTTACTCGCCACTCATTACAAATAATAAGGGTTTAACCCTTGTCGAGGTTCTTGTGGCGATTGTTATACTTGCAGTTGGGCTTTTAGGTGTTGCTATGATGCAGTATGTGGCTATAGGAGGGAATGCCTTTGGAAGGGAAATGCAGATTGCAACAGAATTGGGGCAGGAGTTACTTGAACAGACAAAGAGCACTAGTTATACGGATGCAAATTTAACAGCGGGACTTCATTCACAGACTCTAACCTCCGCTGAGCCTTCAAGATTTGGCGGCCTTACATTTAACAGGGTATGGTGGGTTCAAGACAATTGCAGAAATATTAATGTAACACTAACCCCGAGTGACCCTTGTAGTCCAACATCAGTGGTTAGTTGTCCAAATTTACTGATCAACATGAAAGCAATTGCAGTCAGGGTTTGTTGGATTGATAAAAATGGGGGTAATCATTCTGCCAGTTTAAATGGAGTAAAATGGGATGAAACAGCAGCGCCATAAAAAACAATCAGAAGTCAGAAGTCAAAAGTTAGAAGTCAGAAAACAACCCTCGACTGACAGCGGTGTCACCCTTGTTGAGCTTATGATTGCTATCGTCATAGGCATGATTTTAATCGGTTCTATATATGGTAGTTTTATATCACAGCAGCGTTCTTTTACAGCTCAGGATCAGGTCGCAGAGATGAACAGCACATCAAAGATTTCACTTGATATGATTGTCAATGATATCAGAGAGACGGGGTTCGGTGTGCCTGATGCCGGAACATATAATATCAACAGTTTTACAAATGTAATCACAGCTACTGATTCAACAACAGCCCCTGATCAGATTACATTACTCGGAGGCTTTAGAAGAGCAGGGACTTTGTGTAGTAATGGTGCTGGTGCTGTTATAAGCCCTAATGATATACAACTTATCCTTCGGCGTCCATCTGATAGCAGCGAGTGGATTATAAATAATGGAGACAGAGGAAATATCAGTTTTGCCGGCCTTAACTCCGCTGTTATTACTAACGGTCCTGGAACAGGTGTAAGGGAGACCATAACAATACAAAATCCTATAGGCAAGGCATTTCCAAGGTATACAGATTCAAATGGTAATGGAGTTTGTGACGATGGTGAAGGCGTGCCTGTTTATGTTGTAGAGGACATTACCTATCAGGTGGTTGGAACCCAGTTACTGCGGATCAGGAGGTTAAATGGTGGCAGCCCTGACACTGATGTTATTGCTGAAAACATTGAAGATTTTCAAATGGCTTATGCTTACGATACAGACAATAATGGGGTAATAAACCCTGCTACCGAGTTTTATAATGTACCTCCTGCCACTCATAGGTTACTCAGAATAAGGGTAAACATACTTGCAAGTACAGCGAGGCGTGATCCAAATTTTCAGGGGCAGGGGAATCCCCCTGCTACAATTGAGAACCGAAACCATGCTGCTACGAATGACGATTTCAGACGAAGATGGTGGCAGATGGAGGTTGATTTGAGGAATCCAATATGAAAAAGCAGTTAATAGTCAAAAGTTCCCCCCCACCCATCCCTTCCCCCTCGAGGGGGAGGGCAAGGGAGGGGGGGCGAAATGAACAGGGGTTTGTACTCGTTGTTGCACTCCTTGCCCTCCTTGTTGTAACAGTTCTTGGTGTTCTGGCCCTGTCAACATCTACGACAGAGGTGATGATTGCAGGCAATACGAGACTGCGGGAAATAAATTTCTCAGGTGCTGAAAGTGGCCTTGAGATTAGTGACCCAGCAATAAGGTATATCGTTTATAACCAGGCTCTTGGCAGTTATGCTGGAATAGTTCTTGATCCAAATCTGACAACAGAACTAAGAAGTGGGCCATCCTTTGATTCAGATACATGTAAGAATAATCCTGATCTGCAACTAACGCTTGGCACCATGACTGTAAGCGTTGATATAGACCGCGTGTTTGCTGCCCCTTGTGAAGGGGCAGCAATAGAGTTTGCGTCTGGCTACGAAGGCGCTGGAACGGGTGGCAGCGGTGGCACATGCGCATATTACAGGGTTAATTCCATGAGCACAGAGGCTGTTGGTTCTGAAAATGTTGTTGGCGGAGTTTATAAATATGTTTCGTATTGAAGAAGGAGGACGATATGTCTCAGGGTTTAAGTAAAATAAATTCTATAGTAAAAAAAGTAATTTTTGTAACACTTCTCATAGCAATTGCAATGATTCCGCAGAAGGCATTTCTTGTGCCTCCATCTGCGAGTATGAATGATTATACTGCATTTCCGCCATTTGTAACCCAGAGCGCTCCTCCATTAGTTATGCTCACAATGTCAAAAGATAACAAACTTTTTTACAAGGCATATACTGATGTAGTGGATCTTAACGATGATGGGGTTATAGAATCTACCTACAATGACGATGTTGGCTACAATGCATCTACCGGCACCGGGGGATATTATGGATATTTTGATCCTAATAAATGCTATGACTACAGTTCATCTGACAAGAGATTCAACCCTTCATCTGCCGCTACAGGGGCCCACAACCACTACTGCAGTGGAGCATGGAGCGGAAATTTCCTGAACTGGGCTACAATGGCACGTATTGATATCCTCAGGAAGGTTCTCTACGGAGGTAAAAGAATAGCAGAAAATAATAACAATACTGTTTTAGGAAGAACAAGACTTCCGCGTGATGCCCACTCGTGGGCAAAGGCATATAATGGCTCCGACATCAGCTCCTTAACACCGTATTCATGGAGCGGGATTACCCTTTGTAACACAGATACGGTAGGTAATGATTCTAACGGCTCATTAATCATGGTAAAACAGGGGTATTATCCATATGCCGCAAGCACAAACTCACAACAGTGTAAATATATAGATAATGAACATCTTAATAGCGCTGGTTTATTAAGTGATACAGGAACGGGACTATATTATGAACTATATGCGAATACCGCAGTTTGTGTCACAGGCCAGCTTGAATCAAACTGCCTGACATACGTACAGGGGGCCTCAGCTCCAAACTATAGGCCGTCAGGCTTAATGGAGAAGTATGGTGTTAATAGACATGGGACTCTGGATACCTCTGATGATACAGCACAGATGTATTTCGGCCTTATTACAGGGTCTTATGACAAAAATATGAGCGGAGGGTTACTGAGGAGCAATATCAGCGATATGAACAGCGAGGTTGACAATGCAACTGGCAATATCAAGGGTTCATCAAAGATTATCTCCACTCTCAATAAGCTCGAAATAGTCAAGTATAATTATACTGGCAGTTCCGCTGGATACTATACTGACTGTGGATTAATATCCACCTTCTCTCAAGGTAGCTGTGAAAACTGGGGCAATCCCGTAGGAGAGATGTATTATGAGGCACTGAGATATTTTATGGGGAAGAAAACTGTAACGACAACGTATGACATAACCGAGTCGTTTCTTAGTCTCACCAGGGAGTCTCAATGGTGTAATCCATATGTTGGAGGCAGCCCCTCCTCATGTCCAACATATCCGTCATGTGCAAAACCCTTTATCCTTGTCCTCAGTGAAGTACTCCCATCTTTTGATTCTGACCAGTTGCCGGGTGCGTACAGCAATGGTACTAATTGGACATCCACTAACCCAAGCCCGAATGATACAGGGCTGAATGTTCAGACACTTATTACGAACTCAAATATTAATACCATTGAGAATATCGGCCAGGTATTCATCGGTCAATCAGGGACAGAGTCTGACAATAAATGCTCTCCAAAACCTTCGAGTGGCTCTGCTAACTTCGGAAGCATAAGGGGGTTATGTGTTGAAGAGCCCAAAAACCAGGGTTCTTATTATATTGCAGGTCTTGCCCATTGGGCGCATACAGTCGGTTTTGAGAACCCTGCAGGAGACAGGAAAAAGGTCACAACCTATGTTGTTGCAACGCCGACAAGCATGCCCAATCTGGAATATACCGTTGGCGACCATAAGGTTCAGTTAGTCCCAACCTTCTTTGATATAACTATGAGTTCGAGAGGACAGCTCGTTGACTTTCAGCTATGCCAGAATGATGCTGACTGGGCAGCAGAACAAGGTAATGGATATCAGTACTGCTATGACATTATGTGGGATGATTCGGCAGCAGGCAATGACTATGACCTTGATATCAGGTACAGGCTTTATGTGAAAACAGATAACGGCGCAGGCACTATAACCATTAAAACAAAGGGTGTTTTTGCAGATGCCGGGCATACAGATACAGCAGGCTATATTATTACCGGTGTTCAGAACTCAGGAGAATACCTTGAAATCGGTTGTGGTGGCGGCACTCAAGATTGTGACAGGTATTGCAATGGAAATACAAACTGTCCCGTAGCATATCCATACAATATGCCACCATCAAACCCCCCTGACATGAGTAATTCAGTGATAGAACGGACATTCAACGTAACAGGCTCAGGAGCTGACTTTCTCGAAAACCCACTCTGGTATGCAGCCAAATACGGCGGTTTCGCTGATAAAGATAGTAGCAACACCCCAAACCGCCAGGATGAGTGGGATGCTGATAATGATGGTCTGCCCGATACATATTTCTATGCATCTAACCCTTTAAAGCTTGAAGAATCCCTTGAGAGGGCTTTTGCTTCGATACTCAACAAGGCAGCTTCCGGTACCTCAGCATCGGTTCTTGCAACCACCGGGGAGGGTGAAGGAGCCCTCTATCAGGCTTATTTTTATCCCAAAAAACAGGAGGGTACTGAAGACCGTACATGGCTTGGTTACATCCATTCTTTATTCCTTGACCCTTACGGAAACCTTCGGGAGGATACCAACGGAGACAAGACATTGTCATTAACTGCCGATTTTGTTGTGCAAACAACGTATAATTCTACAGATGGAACACTTATAAAGCGATATCAGGACACCGTAGGTAAGGGAAATTCTGCTGATTTCGTATATGTTGATACGCTTCCTATTGAGAGCGTCCATTCCATATGGAATGGGGGGATGCAATTATGGGATCCTCTCAACTCTTCAGCTACACCAGCAAACAGGCATATCCATACAACAACCAATGGTTCCACCCGCATTGACTTTACTGACTCAGCTAAATCAACCTTAAGGCAATATTTAAGGGCAGTAGATGATACTGAGGCTGGAAAGATAATAAATTATATCAGAGGACAGGAAATAACAGGTTACAGAAAACGAACTATCACTATTGACAGTAAAACAGGAGTCTGGAAATTGGGAGATATCATTTATTCAACACCAACTGCAGTCACAAAACCCTCAGAAAATTATGACCTTATCTATGGTGACACCTCTTATTCCGTATTCAGGCAAAAATACTTTAACAGACGGCATGTGGTTTACGTTGGTGCCAATGACGGGATATTGCATGCATTCAATGGAGGTTTTTACGATACCAGCATACATAAATTCTGGCGTAAATACTCAGGAGGGACGTATTCAGACAGTGGTCCACAACTTGGGGACGAGCTGTGGGGGTTCATCCCAAGGGAGGCATTGCCACATCTGAAGTGGCTCACTGACCCAAATTACACACATGTATATTATGTTGATTTGAAACCAAAAATCACAGATGCAAAGATATTTTCATGCGATGGGACACATGTGGGGGCCCCCGGAGATACTACTTGTTGGGGTACTATTCTCATCGGCGGCATGAGATATGGGGGAAAGACTATTCCTACTGAGGTAGGTAATTTCAGGTCAACCTATTTTGCACTCGATATAACAGACCCTGAGCAAACCCCGACACTCCTCTGGACATTCGATACAACCGATGCCGGAGCTACAGACCTCGGTCTCACGCTCTCGTATCCAACAGTTGCAAAGGTTAAAGAAGGAAATAACGAAGCGTGGTATGTGATTTTTGGTTCTGGCCCCACCAATTTTGACAGCCTTTCTAACCTGACAGGTTTTCAGAAAGGGAAGGTTTTTGTGCTTAAAATATCCGGGGGCACTAACGGCGTAATATCTTCATGGACAGAGAACTCGAATTACTGGAAAATACCCACTACCACAGCTAGTACACAGGCATTCATGGCTAATCCGATAACAATCGATGTCAATGCGGACTACGATGATGATGTAGCTTACATTGGCGAGAACTCTGTGCAAGGCAGTAACAGGAATACTGCAATGTGGAGGTTAAACACAAAAAATACCCTGACAGTAAGCTCCTGGGCACTTTCAGCACTATATAATGTGAACAGCGCCGATGACTTGAGCAAAAGAATTACATCTTCCCCGTCTGCTGCCATGGATAAAAAGGGAAACCTCTGGGTATTTTGGGGGACCGGACAATTCATCGGGACCGAAGATAGAAACACAACAGACACAGGAGCCTTTTATGGCATTAAAGATGGATGCTGGGATGGTAACAAAGCTGGATGCCCAACAACATATACCACGAGTGACCTTGTAGATGTGTCGAACGTGACGATATGCTATGGTGGTGGTACAACATGCGGAGGAACATCTTTCAACACTTTATTAACGGACATAAGTAGCAAGGCTGGATGGGCAATATATTTTAAGAATATGACTGTAGAGACTACTGATTTTCTGGGCAATGCACTCCTCCATCAAGGCGAAAGGATTACTACAAAACCAGTTATACTCGGCGGGCTTCTGTTATTTGCCTCATATGTTCCTGGAACAGATGTATGCACAATAGAAGGCTTAAGCAATCAGTATGCACTTTATTATGAGACTGGAAGTGCCTATATAAAATATGTCTTCAAAACGGAAAAGGAGCTTAAGGGAGAAATTACATCTCAATCAGTTTCGAGAACTGCACTGCTTGGAAAAGGGTTGCCTGCATCCATCGGACTTACTGTAACAAAGGAAGGAAAATTAAAAGGCTTTGTGCAAAGTTCAACAGGGGATATTCAACCAATTCAAGAAATTGATCCGAAAGCGCCGAGGTCTCAATATACAGGCTGGAAAACAGGTGGATTAGGAGGTTTATAAATAACACAAAATGATAGAAGCGATAAGGATAAGTATGAATATCTATAGGTTCAAGTCTGGTTTTATGCTGTCTTTACAAGTTCTCCTTGTTTTTCTCCTGCTGTCTTCCTGCTCATCTGAAAAACAGCAGGGGACACAGCCTGCGCCATCTGCACCTGCTGAGTCTGCAACTGCTTCAAAATTAGAGATTCTGCCTCTTGAGGCAACGAGGGAGACAACTTTTTATATTAGTTCAAAAGAGGTAGATCTGTCAAAGACAAAGGTTGAATGGCTTGTTAATGGAGTACCTATAGAGGGGGCCTCAACTTCTCAGTTCAGACCATCTGAGATCAAAAAGGGTGACAAAGTTCAAGCAAAGGTTTTAATGGGTAATCAGGAAATGTTATCCAATCAAATAAGGATAAAAAATATCCCTCCGACTATCGCTAAAGCTGAAATAGTTCCAAGGGTTCCTAAGGCGAATGACATATTGAAAATAGATGTAATTGGTAGTGATAGAGATGGTGACAAGATCTCATTTGTATATGAATGGTCTAAGAATGGAGAATCTGCTGGTAGTGGAGAGACATTAGAAGGGCCATTTAAGAGAGATGATAAAATCTCTGTGAAAATAACACCATTTGATGGGGATGATTACGGTGAGCCAATAATTATTACAACCAATATATACAATTCTCCAGCAAAACCATCGGGAGGAAATGAACGGTTTGAGAACAACATATATTCATACCAGGTCAAAGCTACTGATCCGGATAGTGACCCACTCACCTATACCTTGAAGAGGGCACCCAAAGGCATGGTTATAGAGAAATCAACAGGATTAATTACCTGGAAGGTTGAGGAGAAGGATGCAGGCAGACATCCGGTGAGTGTTCAGGTAAGCGATGGACATGGCGGTGAAGTTCTCTATAATTTTGATGTGACCATCGGGTTTGAGGGTTTAATTAAATAAGAGCCAATGATCCGGACAGAGACCCTCTGACCTACTCCCTCAAAACTGCGCCTTCTGGCATGACCATTGATTCTTCAAAAGGGGTTAATAAAATGGAATGTGCCACCTGAGTTTACAGGAAAAGCTCCGATTACTGTCTCTGTCACCGATGGACACGGAGGAGAGGTTATGCAGAGCCTTACCCTCGATATAACGCCTGAGATTAAAAAGTAATCCTGTCGAAACTTACAGGGCGCTCTACAAATTAAACTATAACAGAAAGATAATATGCTTTAATTTTGATATAATATTTTAAATAAGAAAAATTTAAGATGCAGCTAAACATAAATAGAGTGCATGACAGATATTCAGAAAGGGGAATTTAATATGCGAGACACTACGTTAAAAGAAATTAAGTTTAAATTGCCAAGTGAGATAGCTGAGTCTATCTCAACAAAGGAGATTGTGGGATTACTGGCAGAAAAAGCATTTGGTAAGGCAGAATATTATCGTAGCAGATGTAAAGAGATGGAAGAAAAGCATGGAACAGATTTTGAGTCTTTTAAAAGAAAGGGGGAAGCATCCGAAGAAAATTTTTCATGGTGGGATGAGCTGCTTATATGGGAAGGGTATGAACTTGCATATAAAGAATGGGGGAAAAAATATGAGGAGCTAAGGGATTGTATGAAATAATCTCAGCATTAAAACAATCTGATCTATTTAGCTCTGTTGATGTCATTGAACTTGTTGACGAAGAGACGGTAAAGTTGATCAAAATAAAAGCAAAAGTTTTAGATAAGTCGGTTTTATATATTACAGAATTACATACAACAAATTACGAGAAATATTCTTATCACTGGCAGAAAGAGAACGGTGAATTGATAATCAGATGGGATAACAGCCCTCATTGGAGAAAGTTAAAGACTTTTCCTTATCACAGGCATGAAGAAAGAAAAGTTTTCCCTTCTCACAGGATTGATATTAATGAGGTGATAGAAACAATTAAGGAAAAATTACATAGAGCCAGACCCTGATGGAGACCCTCTCATCTATTCCCTCAAAACTGCGCCTGCCGGCATGACCGTTGACCCTTCAACAGGATTGATAAAATAGAATGTGCCGCCTGAGTTTACAGGAAAAACTCCGATTACTGTTTCTGTCACAGGTGGTCATGGTGGAGAATCGCTTCAGAGCTTTACCTTTGAGATAAAATCTGAGCAGAGGAAATAATAAGGTAGTTCTTTTTGACATGAGTTATTAGGTCTGTTATCATCTCTTTATGAAATACTGAGCCTCTGAGAAGTTCTAAGGGATAAAAAATTAGGTTAAATAACGGCTGCATTGAGCTATATTTGGAAAGGAGATTAGAATAAATGCAAGTAGTTAGAGCTTTTTTTGATGGACACAATATAAAACCGATCGAGCCTATAAAAACAAAAAAAACGACAGAAGTTCTTGTGATCTTCCCAAATGATGTTGAGCGATTTTCTCCAGAAGAAGCGAGAAGGCTTTTAAGAGGAGCAGGGAAAGGAGAGAGGCTCACTGAGCGGTTGCTAAAATCAAGGGCCATGGACCTTAAGCTTGAAAGAAGATAAAGAAATCTTTATTCTTGATACCTCTGCTATTTTGACTTACATCGAAGATGAAGAAGGCGCTGAATATGTTGAGGGTTCTTAAGACTTTCCTGTGGATATCCCCTCCCTTGATAAGAGTAACCCCGTCTCTTTCCCCTCCCTTGACGGGAGGGGTTGGGGAGGGTGGTTGATATACATGCTTTTTTCACTCACATTCAAAATGTTTTGTTTTCTCTATCTTCTCTGCTTGCAGAGAGATTTCTCTATACCGTTCAACCTGTTATAAGCAAATTCGATATTGTGCATCTCTCAAAACACCCCCACCCTTACCCTCCCCCGTCAAGGGGGAGGGGGTTGATTTTGGTATCTGTTCTCCACACAATTCCCGGAAGCAACTAACAGTATTTCTTTGGCTGATGCCTACATCTCAGCATTGTGTCAAGAGCTTGATGGTATTCTAGTTCATAAAGACCCTGAATTTGAAAGGCTATCATCATCGATTAGAGATTATAGATTGCCCTACAAAACTTCCTAAACCCACATGAGCCTTTGGCTCACAAAGGGGCATGAAAATAATAACA
>JBGOWS010000152.1:0-5453 GCA_041478735.1 Thermodesulfovibrionia bacterium
TGCAGACATACTGAAAAACCTCTGCAAAGCAACGAGATTTGATTATGATACACATGACTGTACATTTAACCTTTAGTGCTTTTTGGATAAAGGCTGGCTGGCCAGGCTATAGGCCTATAATGTGTTGCTGGCAGAGCTTTTTCAGCACATCTGCATCATAAATGCAGAAACTGTTTTGCAACTGGTGGGTTTACAGTCAGATTGCTTCGGGACTTCGTCCCTCGCAATGACAGTGAGGGTGTCTTACTCCTCGCAATGACATTTCTTTTAAGGCGTTTGATTATGTTTAAAGATATATGAGGCGTTTCAAATGGCAGATTATTTTGGGAGTTAGAACAAATCCTTTTGATCCGAATGCGTCGCCAGAAGTCAAATGAACCCGGAAGGTCAAAAATCAAATAATAGATTTCTGTTATTTATTTTTTTAGCTGTTTATTTATTCGCGATATTGGATACACAAATAGTTCATGCTGATAATAAAGTTAAATTATATTTTTTCTGGGGTAAGGGTTGTCCTCACTGTGCTCAAGAAGAAACATTTTTAGAGCAGTTAAAGAAAAAATATCCACAATTAGAGGTTAAATCTTATGAGGTTTGGTATAACAAAGAGAATGCCAAACTCTTTTCACAAATGGCAGAAGCATATGGAACAAGGCCAGGAGGTGTTCCAACCACATTTATTGGAGATTTTAACCCTGTAGTAGGATATCGTAATTATGAAAATACAGGGAAAGTAATTGAAAACATAGTAAAATATTGTATTAAGCAGGGTTGTACAGATCCAATTGAAAAATTGGGCAAACCTTCCGGACAAAGAGAGATATCCGGCCGGGAAGATAAAATAATAACGCTTCCGGTTTTTGGCAAAGTAGATACTTCAAGAATGACCCTGCCTGCTTTAACAATAATTCTTGCAGGTTTAGATGGCTTTAATCCATGCGCATTTTTTGTGCTTTTCACCCTTCTCAGTATTTTAGTATTCGCACAGTCAAGGAAAAGGATGCTTCTGATAGGGGGAACTTTTGTATTTTTTTCAGGATTTATTTATTTCCTTTTTATGGCAGCATGGCTGAATCTTTTCCTTCATGTAGGCCAACTTAAGATAATGACTACAATTGCCGGGGTTATTGCTTTGATAATTGCATCGATAAACATTAAAGATTTTTTCTTTTTTAAAGAGGGGATTTCTTTAGCTATTCCTGAAAAAGCAAAGCCAAAGCTATTTGAACATATGAGAAAGTTGCTAAAGGCAACTTCGCTCACATCAATGATGATAGGGGCTGTTGTTCTGGCAATAGCGGCAAATGCTTATGAACTGCTTTGTACAATAGGCTTCCCAATGGTATTCACAAGAGTTTTAACATTACACAGTCTCCCGGGATTTAAATATTACCTTTATCTTATTTTCTATAACATGATTTATATAATACCTTTAGCGGTTATAGTTTTGTTCTTTTCCATAACCCTCGGCAGTAGAAAATTAACAGAATGGCAAGGGCAGGTTTTGAAACTCATATCAGGATTAACGATGCTCAGCCTGGGATTTGTTTTATTGATAAACCCTGCTCTGTTTAATAATATCTTTGTGGCTGTCGGGTTGTTAGCAATAGTTTTAACAACTGCAGGAATAATGATTTTTATCGCCAAGAGGTTAAGAAGATCAAGGGGTAAAGGCTAAATCGCAGGGGATGTTTATGGGACAATCCCTTCTTCCCAGCTAATCTCCTCCAGTCCCTGGATATCTGAAAGTCTTTTCACAATCTCTTCCCGGCTTATGTGTTCCTTACTAACTAATCGCAAACGATAAGTAGTAGTCTGAGATGAAAAGCTTTGTTGAAGGTTGATGAATTGGATAGCAAGTTCAGGGTATTCGGAAAAGATCTTTTCGACCTGCTCAAGCGGCCTATTTATTCCATTGAATTTCAAGATGAGAATTGTGTATATATCATGATGGAAAAAGATCTTTATACGACGAACGCCATAAAGGATCAAAAGACTTAGCATTGTGCTGTAAACGGCTGGGAGGATATAACCTGCGCCGACAGACAATCCAATACCTGTTCCCAGCCAGAGACCAGCAGCAGTAGTAAGTCCCCTTATGGATCCTTTTCCTTTAATAATGGCGCCGGCTCCCAAAAAACCCATACTTGCGATAGCATAAGAGGCTATCCGACCGGGGTCAAGACGTACAACAGAATTATCATTCAGATGGCGGAAGAGTTCTTCCATGTGAAGGGAAAGCAACATCATAAGACAGGCTCCCACACCGACTAAGATATTGGTACGTATGCCAGCGGCCTGCCCGTGGAACTCCCGCTCAAAACCGATAGCACCTCCCAGTAATGCTGCGAGGATTAATTTTCCTGATTCTGACAAGATTGTATTAAAATCCAACATATTCAGTTAATTCAAACCTTTTATAAAAGATAACATATTTCTGTAAATTAACGTAATTCTTAATATCATCTTTCTCTTCTTGCCACGCCTGTCCTATAAGCGGCATCTGATACAGCTGAGGCGACTGTTGTGACAACCTTTCTGTCAAATATACTCGGTACAATGTAGTCCTCGCTTAATTCATTCTCATCAACCATTGAGGCTATTGCCTTAGCCGCAGCGAGCTTGATCTCTTCATTAACGGTTCTGGCCCTTGAGTCGAGAAGCCCCCTGAATAGTCCTGGAAAGCAGAGCATATTGTTAATCTGGTTAGGATAATCGGATCTGCCTGTCGCGAGAATCATGACATGAGGAGATGCATCCTCGGGGGCTATTTCCGGCTCTGGATTTGCAAGGACAAAAAGAATGGGGTCAGGGGCCATCTTTTTAATATCGTCAACTGTTATAAGGTTTGGCGCAGAGACCCCGATAAATACATCTGCGTCTTCCATCGCATCTGAGAGACCTCCCTTAATTATTGCCGGGTTTGTATTTTCTGAAATCCAAACCTTAACAGGGTTCATATGCTCTTTTCTGTTTTTATAGATAATTCCTTTTCTGTCACAAACAATTATATTTGTTATCCCCACCTCTTTAAGAATCTTACAACATGCTGTTCCTGCAGCACCGGAACCTGAAATGACTATATTCAGCCCTTCAAGTTGTTTTCTAACAACTTTCACTGCATTTAAAAGGGCAGCTAATACTACAACTGCAGTGCCGTGCTGGTCGTCATGAAAGACAGGAATGTCGAGTTCTTGTTTGAGTCTCTCCTCTATCTCAAAACATCTTGGAGAGGAAATATCCTCGAGATTTATACCTCCAAAGGCAGGCGAAATATTATATATGGTTTTTATTATTTCTTCAGTGTCTTTAGTCGAAAGACATATCGGAAAGGCGTCAATATTTGCAAACTCCTTAAAGAGCATCACCTTGCCTTCCATAACAGGCATTGCTGCCTCTGGCCCGATGTCTCCAAGCCCGAGCACAGCACTTCCATCTGTTACAACCGCTACTGAATTTCTTTTTATCGTGAACCTGTAAGCCTTCTCTTTGTCGTGATGAATTGCCATGCATACACGTGCGACTCCCGGGGTATAAACCCTTGAAAGATCGTCGCGGTTTTTAACAGGTACTTTATTATGTATCTCTATCTTTCCACCGTGGTGTAACGAAAATGTCCTGTCTGATACATGAATAACCCTGACCCCCTTAATTTTCTTAACAGCACCAATGATATTTTTTTCATGAGCCTCGTCCCGTGCGTTAATAGTGATGTCTCTCACAATCACGCCCTTCCCGACCTTTACAATATCCACGGCACCAATATCTCCCCCTGCCTCACCAATAGCAGTACCGATCTTTCCGAATAAACCAACCTGATTTACTATCTCGAGTCTGAGTGTTATGCTATAACTTGGGCTTGGTGTTGTTATCATAGTATAATTATACAGTTAAAAAGATTGAGTGGAAAGTTATAATAAGAAAATGAGCAGACAGAAGATAAAACTTATTTCTGTAGTATTTTTTATATTATCTGCGACTTTCTATTTAGTGCATGAGAAATACTCCCTTCCAAAACAGAACAATGAAGATATATTCAGCTACGTCAAAGAGGTCCATGATGGTGATACTGTAAGTGTAATTATCAATCAAAAGAAAGAAAAGGTTAGGCTCATAGGGATAGATGCACCTGAAATAGGCCAGAAACCATGGGGGATGGAGGCAAAGAAATACCTCGAAACAATATTGAGTTCTTCAGGGTGGAAAGTAAGGCTGGAGTTTGATATTGATAAAAGGGATAAATATGGCCGGATACTTGCGTATTTATGGACAACCAGGGGAGAGATGGTTAATCTTTTGATGCTAAAAAAAGGATATGCGTTGCTTTCCACTTTCCCGCCGAATGTAAAATATGTCAATGATTTGAGGACTGCACAAAGAGAAGCGAAGGACGGAGGATTTGGGATATGGGGCGAAAAAGGTCTGAAGGAAAGGCCGGGGGATTACAGGAGAGAACACCCCTTATGAAGGAACAAGCGGTCAAAATGGTAAAGATAATCTCTGTTTCGCTGATTTTCCATCTTTTTTTATCATCTGTTGTTTATTCACAAAGTGATCAAGTAGAAAGACTTATTCAAAATTTAAATAGTGAGTATCGTGATCTCCGGATGAGTGCTGTATGGACATTGCGGAAGGTAAAGGATCCCCGCGCATTAGAAGCCCTGATTTCAGCCCTGAAGCATAAGGATTCACGTGTGCGTGAAAAGGCAGCAGAGGCATTGGGGGAGATTAAGGATCCGAGGGCAATTGAACCCCTTATATCTGTACTTAAAGAAGAGGAAGAGACGAACCGTGAGATTGCTGCAAAGGCACTGGGAGATATAACTGGAAAAGATTTTGGCCAGGATTATGATAAGTGGCAGAAGTGGCGGGTACAAAACAAAGAAAATATTCGTAAAGATAGGTAGAACAGTAAATTAGGCTATTTTAATTCTCAATTATCTATTGAGATAACAGGCTCATCCTGCTCTTCAACAATATCTTCAGCCAACAGTTCTGTTATATATGTCCTGAGTCTTGCAGAATCATCACTGGTTTGCTCTTTGAATTCTATCGCCATGCCCCCCCGGTGCAATTTTGAATACATCTCCCCTGAGGCATCTTACGTAAATGACCGTACCCTTCAGGTTAATTGTTTCCCCATCCTTTAAAGGCAAAGCAATTTCAACTTCTGTCCCTATATCAAAGGGATTTCTTTTTCTGATATATATCCCTGCTTCAGAGAGGCTTACAGTATAATGCTCCTTTGTTATACCATCATGGGTTACAGCCACCTTTTTTTCGAATGAAGTCCTTAAAAACTGTCGTTTTTTACCTTCTGTATAGGAAATACATCTATTTAGAGTCTGTCCATAAACTACACTTTTACACTAATGTCATTCCCCGACTTGATCGGGGAATCCAGTGTTTTCAATGACTTCTGGATTGTCCGGTCAAGCCGGACAATGACAAAA
>JBGOWS010000045.1:0-12118 GCA_041478735.1 Thermodesulfovibrionia bacterium
CAAAACCACATTAGGTCCAATCCAAGCCTCATCCTCAAGAATTGAATATTCAGGTATAAAAACCTGGCTATGAATTCGGACATTGTAACCAATAATGATATGATGCTCAATAACTGACAACGTGCCGATACTCACATTATCACCTATCTCATTTAGTTCTCTTATATTTACCTTATTGCCTGTCTGGAAATTCTTACCAATTTTGTTGCCTGCATAAATAACAGTATGTGACCGTATATGAGCCCCAATGCCGATAATAGTTTTCAGGTCGCCTTCTTTCTGACCCCGCGGAGGCACACCGAGTATGCAATAATCCTCGACAGTTGAGCCTGTACATAGTTCCACACCGGTATAGATAATAAAGTTTGATTCCATAGTATTTCCTTTTTCTATTTACCAGTTGCAAAAATGCAGTATATTCATACTTGCAACCCACTGTGAACAGCTGATTTGAAACCTGTTTGCCATCTAATGCCGGAATCCACTTTCAGTGACTTCCTACATTAACCGAATTGTTATTCCCGCTTGTCGGGAACCCTTCTTCTTAAATCCTTTAATAACACGGGAAAGATTCCGGACAAGCCGGAATGACAGGATAAAAAAGCTAATAACTTTTGCAATATTTAGGTTTATTTTAAGTGTTCAAGGGATTGAGGATTCAAGGGTTCAAGCATTTTTTCTTTTGCAGTCTTTCAGACATTTCTGTGGATACTTCCTCTTATCGTACAAGTCTATCTGCTGTCATTCCGGCTCTTATCCCTGCCTTGTCTGAAATCAGTCCGGCATCCGTCATTCCGGCTTGTCCGGAATCGTTCTTGCAATATCCTCATATAGATCCGTGAATGTCGGATTGTTCTGATAAATAAGGTCTATTTTACCTTGCCTGCTCATATTCTTTATTTGTTTTTCCCTGATGATTGCGCTGAAGCTATTCTCGCAAAATTCATAATATACAAGTCTGTGCAAATAATATTTAGCTGTAAAGCAATGCGAGTTGAAATTGTTCTTGTGCTCATAGACTCTTTTTATAAGATCATTCGTTATTCCTACGTAAAGTGTCGGTCTGGCATTGGCCATAATATAAACTGCAAAGCGCTTATCCACTTTCAGCCAAAATGAGTGATTCTATATTGTATTATTCTGACTCATCTGTCATTCCGACTTGTTCGGAATCCTTCTTTAAAGAAAGATGCTGGACAAGCCAGCATGACAAAAATGTCAAAAATGATTCCCGACAAGCGGGAATGACAACCAATATATCGACTACGTTGGAGTTCTGTTTTCCGCCGGAAACTCAAAAAACCTCTTATCTAAACCCTCCCCCCTTGAACCCTTTTATTTGGATCCTGCCAATATCCCCACTACCTTTTTTGCATGTTCAATGCCAGTGATACATTCAGTGCCGTTTTGGATGCAGTCTATAAAATGATTAATTTCAACCTTGAGTGGTTCCTGAAAATCAATTTTTGGCAAAATAACATTTCCTGACCTGTGGTTAAATGTTTGAAAATGTTGATTGTCAAAATCCATATTTTCTCCCAATACTGCCATACGATCTATACCTTTATCAAAAATAGCGATTTTGTTATCTGCTATGTCGTCATATACGACCATTTTTTTTGATCCCACTACTACCATCGAACGAACGCGGCGAGGGTCGAGCCAGCTCACATGGATATTTGCCATGATTTTATTGGGATACATGATATTCAGGAATACTACATCTTCAATGTTATTTTGAATATAATCAACACCCCGTTTAGTAACTGAAAGAGGATCTGGATTTCCAAGCCAATACTGAATGATACTAATATCATGGGGCGCAAAATTCCACAGGGCATCAACATCGGAGCGAATACGTCCGAGATTCAACCTTTGGCTGTAAATATAACGGACGTCACCGATTTCTCCTGAATCGATCAGCTTTTTCACGTAGCGGACTGCGGCATTGAAAAGGAAGGTGTGACCCACCATAGCGACACGGCTTTCCCCCTGTGCTGCTATGCCGATCTTCTCAACTTCCTCTATGCTCCTCGCCAGTGGCTTTTCTACGAGGATGTGTTTGCCGGCCTTCAGGGCTTTTATGGCAAGATCAAAATGTGTTGCCACGGGTGTGGCGATGACCACTGCGTCAACGCCGGACTTGTTCAGCACTGCATCAGCGTCGGCAGTAACGTTTACGGCAGGGTAAAGCCCCTTGGCATAGTCACGCCGCTCCTTTGAGAGATCGACTACGTCAGTTACTGTGCACCGTTTATTCGAAATGAGGTTCCTGAGGAGGTTCGGCCCCCAATATCCAACACCGATTTGCGCAATATTAACCATCGTAAGCCCTCCTTATTGAATTATTAATTATTTGTAAACCACAGAGGTCACAGAGAAATCTATAGAAATCATGAGAGACTTTTATACATATTTATAAGTTCGAATTTGTGGGTTTCCCATCCGTATTGCTCAAGGAAGCGTCTATCGTTTCTGGCCTTCTCCGCCATAACATCACGGTTATTGTAGGCAAATAGGATTGCCTGTGCAAGGGAGTCAATATTTTCAGGCTCGAAAAAGATCACCATATCGTCGGAAAAGTAATGCTGAATCGTTTTCAGTCTTGGAGCAATTACAGGGATATCCAAGGCGACATATTCAAGCATCTTAACCGGCAGCATTAATTCAGTGGCGGTGCTTTTTCTGTTTGAGATAACACCCAGTTGCATCCCGCTCAGAATATCCACAAGTGATTCAAGGGGAACAGACGTACTGAAATGGATTTTATTTCCCATCCCGAGCGCTCTGATCAATTCAATGAATTCTTTTACATCGTCGCCTCTTCCCATGATGTGGAATTCCAGTTCAGGAATTCTCTCAGCCAATCTGGCAATTGCACAAATAGTTAAATCAATCCCCAATCTTTTAGCTAATGTCCCGTGGTAAACCAATCTGAACGCATTACTGTTTTCTTCTGCCTGGTAAGGAGTCTTGTTATTTCTACCGAAATATTTCGGATCAGGCGCATTCATTGAAATAATTATCTTTTCTGCGGGAATACCTCTTTGAATAAGCGCCTTTCTCTGTATGTGATTCACGCTGATAATTTTGTGGGCTAACCCACAACAGATGGCTTCTTCCAGTTGCAATATCTTGTACAATATTTTGTTATTAGAAGTCCCGTCAAATTTAGCTGAATACGTTTCTACCATGGTGTCATGGATATCAAGAATTGTTTTCTTCCCAAGCAATAATGGTATGATTGCAGAAAATATAAGGAAATTCGGCATGTTATGCACATGAACAATATCCAGAGACTGTTTAATCATCAGCCTATTACAGGCAAAAAAGGCTAAAAACATAAATTTAATATACGAGATTAAATATTTACCATTGTTTTTCCCTCTATATTTAGCAATGTTGAGTTCTTGTACTTCCACATTTTCGATGAAGTAGTTTTTTGGAGAATCGTTTTCTTTTAGAGATAGGACTGTGACTTTATAATTTTGAAGGGAAGCCAGGGTCTCAGCTTCGCGCCGTATACGTGTATCTGTACGGTAATTTGAATATGCAATCATGCAGATATGTTTTTTCATGTTAAGCCCTAATCGTGACACCGGCATTCGAATACGGCAGAGTATGCTCTATACATGCCTCACCAGACCAGGGGATATTAACGCAGCAAGCATGAAGTTCCGCAGAATCAGTTATGCCGTGCAATCTGTCTTCCGGCAGACAGACCCTGATCGTAATGGCGGGGAGGGTGTCGTCATCAATGCCGTGAAGTTTTATCTGTACCCTGTCATGCAGAAATGTGACACCTTCAAAATGAACCGATCTCCTTTTCCTGAACCATTCCACTGCCTGTCCGGCTGATGCAAACCAGACGTTTTCTGCCTCCAGCAAACGAAGCAATTCCATATAAAAATCATCCCAGTTCCGTTCCGGACTCAGGCTCCTTGTATGCCAGTTGATGGTAAGAACGCCTCCGAATGCCTTTGCATTATCAACCAAACTTTTGCACATACGCAGCGCCTCTTCTTCCGAGACTCCCATTCTTTCTCGATAGAAAAGGGCCGTATCCATGATATGCAATGGCAGTTCAAGAAGTCCGGACGATCCTGACAGATTGAATACCTGCGTGGCGCCGGATAGGTACCCAACAGCTTCATTGTAGCCGAGTGTCGAGTCGTAGATAAAGCCGGCCTCTTCAAGGATTTTCGGAGAATCTCCTGAAAAATAGAGCCAGTGCATACGGATCCCTAGGGCATCTGCTCCAGTCATTTTACGCAAGACCTGAATCTCCTGAAGGCCCCTTTCTGTGCTGTACCATGCATCTATACCGTGTATGCCTATTTCGTGGCCATTATTCACGATGGTTTCAATAAGGGTTTTATGATCCTCAATACTGTATCTGGCTGCCCGGTATAACGGCGGTCGGTTCCCTGCATTATCAGAAATACCCGGGTTATTTTTGAATGGGATGAAAAAAAATGTAGAATGCATATCCTTTTCCATTTCCATATACCGGTCTATATCAAACCAGAAGTCACGACTTATTCCTGCATAGACAGCAGGGAGTGACATAAGGGCTTTTATGTTTTTAAACATTCTTTTCCATAAAATCTTTGATTGGCTGTTGCGAAGCGAAGGCGGGAACAATACCCTAAAAATGAATCCTAATACCGAACGATCCAGCTTGTGGTCACGAATACCAATGAAATCTACATCATGAGTAAGGCAGACCGTGAAATCGAATCCTCGGGGCAAAGGCGGTATTTCTACGACTGCAATGCCAGATTCAAGGATCCAGTTGCGTAACAGGGCTATATGGATCTCAACTGTGGGAATATAAGCAAATGCAACCGATTGTCCTTTGGTTAAAAGGAATTCGATTTCATCAAAAAGATCGTACCCAATACGCAGAATCCTCTGATCTGAATCAATATATTCAATACCTACTATCTCCTCTTTATTTTTAACCTTCACGAATGTCACATATGAGGATTGCAAAATCGCTAAATTTTGATACACGGGGAAACAAAGGTTGCTGTTCTCTAACAAAATAGCGCCATCACTTGGATAAATGTATACACCATGACTGATATCAAAGTATGTAGTTTCAGCGTTAAAAATCACTATTAGCTTTGCAGATGGAATTGCTACTTTATCATCAGTAATGATAATTACGTCATACGTCCTTTCTTTATCATAAAATTCCCACGGAACTTTAAATAACTGAAAAAACTCCTCAACAGTTGGCTTTTGTGAGTCTTTTGAAATTACGCCTATCATGCGGGAAAATATCATTTATGAATTAACTTCGCTATCGAAACTTAATTATCATAGCTTCTCATGATGAACCCTTGACTAATTGTCTTCAATAGCTTCAAGGAAGAAAAACTTTCCCATCATATTTTCTAATCCTTATTCTCAATTACCTTATTCTCAATATCTTTAAACCAGAAGCGGGCAATCTTTTTAGGCAGCACATGCCAGTACAGACCCCATACTTATATCTATTGGTATTTTTCTCTTTCATGATGATAAATAACATAAAATACCGGGTAACAGCAATTTGCTCCTTTAGAATTCTGGCAGGCATGCCTTAAACGTCTTGATATCCTTTACAAATGCATCGTACACTATAGGCCCCTTTTTGGCAAGCTCTTTTAACCGCTGGGGCATAAGATTGTAATGATAAAGGGCTTCAACCTCTCTTTTAATGCTCATAATATCTCTATCGACATCAGCTATCAGGACTTCTTTATACATATCCCGTCTCTTATTGCTGCTTCAACTATCTCTTTCCTTATAAAAATATCTTTACTGTCAATTACCAAAAGATCAAAATCATAAGGATAAAGAATATCGATTAATTTAAAGCTTTCGTAAGCCCAAAAGAAAATTTTCATAGGTTTCACCCTCAATAAGAGGACGCGTTACTCTGGCTATAGGGGATGCTGGTGTAGGCCCATACAGGACATTGCGAGGAACGTTTCTTGATACCACAGTACCGGCCATTATTACAGATCCTTCGCCGATTGTCACATTCGGCAAAACAACACAGTGAGGGCCAATAAAAACATTTTTTTCTATGATCACCTTCCCTGGTTTCTTATCGGGCCCTTTTTTTCCCCAGTAAAGATGGGCAAATATAGTAGTCCTAAGCCCAATGGATACATTTTCCTTAATAATTATATTCTCGGGATGGAGTTCATCTATGAAAACATATTGGCTAATCCACACATTCTTCGATATTTTCACGCCGCGTCGTCTTAGCAACCAGGGCCTAAGTGTACTTCCGCCTGGAGCAATAAAGGCCATTTTGCTCAGGAATTTATTTAAAAATCGAATCATTGAAGCACAATAACAGGATAACATTCCACGGGGCCCAATGACAAGGCACAGGCGGCCCAAGACAGCCCAGTACCGAAACCCGCCAGAACAACCTTTAAAGGTTTATCACGTATGGCAGACGATAAATTTTCGCTTATGGTCACAGGAATGGAAGCAGAGCTTTGATTTCCATATTTTTCAAAGACGTCGTAAGGGGACTTCTCTATCGGGATATTGAGTCTTCTTGAGATATTCTGGATGATAAACTTGTTCGCCTGATGGAATATGAAATAATCCACATCTTCCTTACGCCAATCAGATGCATTGATGACTTCTTCAACGAGTTGAGGAACCTCTCTGATCGAAAAATTAAATATTTCCGCCCCATCCATGTATAAATGCTCTTCGCTCCTTGCATTGCCATTTTCTTGCTCAGTAATTTTTGATGTTTCCGCTGAGGGCCTTTTCCTGAAAGCGCCTGCTGGAATAATGAGGTGTTTGTATCCCATACCATCTGAGTGCAAAGCAAAAGTGATCGTATCTTCATCAGAACCATTCTCTATGATAGTAGCTGAACCTGCATCTCCAAATAGGGGCGCTACTGCACGGTCAAGCGGCGAGACACAACGACTGATTGTGTCACCCGCAAGCAACATTACTCTCTTGCAGTTACCGGCTGAAATTATCACTGATGCAAGCCATAACCCGTATATATATCCAGAACATCCCAGATTGACATCAAATGCTGCACAATTTTCTGAAAGACCTAAACGCCCGTGCAGAACGCAGCTTGTCGCGGGCTGGAAATAATCCGGTGTCTGCGTAACAATAATCAAGCAATCAATAGTCGATGGATTATATGCGAGTTCGGAAAGCAGAAATTTCGCAGCATGCTCACAAAGATCAGAGGTACATTCCTCTTTCATAGTTACGTGTCTCTTATTAATACCTATGTCTTTCTTCAGACGCTTTATTCGAGCAGGATCATTACCAAAAAGACTTGCATCATCTTCAATGGTTCTGACACCAGAAGGAACAACAGAAGCTAATCCAGATATGCGAACACCTTTAATATGACTTTGCACTGTTTCGCCTCCTATCTGTGACCTAAGATCTTACTTTTTTGAACCGCTCAGTGTGTTGTATTTCATTTTCAATCTCGATCTTTACAGGGATTTTATAACTTTCTAACTTATCTTTACAAAAATTTCGCACTCTTTTTTTCAGCATCAAAACTTCTTCGGGATTATATAGAACCAATCGCGCAACCACAATATTTCCGGTAAGAGGATTCTTCTCACCTCGCACCGCAGCATCCTTTACATTTTCCATCTGCAGGAGAACACTCTCAACCTCTGCCGGGTAGACCTTCTGTCCCCCCACATTGATAATATCCGAACGGCGGCCAAGTATCCGCATGTAATCACCGTCGATCTCTACCAAGTCCTGGGTATTCATCCAACCTTCCTTGTCAAACGGAGTGGGGGCATTCAAGTAACCCATCATTGCTGAATGTGCACGAACCCAAAGGACGCCATCGACTACTTTGGTTTCGAATCCTTCGCCTCCGATTTTTACCCAAAGAGAGTCTGAATCTCGAGACTTTGACCTGAGTATTCCAAGCTCCGAAAGACCGTACGTTTGCTGCAGTTTTACATTTGGGAAAATCTTATGTAATCGCTTGAGCGTACTTTCTGGCATAATTTCTGTTCCATACGTAATCAACTTGAGTGATGACAGGTCATATTGACGATAAGCCTCTGAAATGAGGATCAAATTTAAAAAAGTAGGCGAGGTTGGCAAAAGTTCCACCTTATGCTTCTCAATAGCCTGGCAAACAACCTCGGGATCACGGCTACGGACCGAAATGACAGTTCCACCATTCGATAAAGTATAGAAAAGCGTATTGATGCCGCCGATATGGTCAAAAAGCAAAAATGTACACGTTCGAAGACGTTTACGAATCACTTTGTATTTCTCTAATAGGTGGGTAAAGTTATGAAGGGCCGCCTTGTTCTTCCCTGTAGAGCCCGATGAAAATAAAACCAGCCCTGGTTCGGCCATACCTATCAATTGAAGTGTAAGAGAGTTGTTGACAGTTGTATGGCGTCGTTCAACCTGGTACTCGTCTTGATCATTAAGAGCAATCACCACTTGAACTTCAGCCGTTTCCATAAATTCCTCTCGATGGGCCCCGGTTGCGACAGTAATCGGTACAATAATATCCTTCTGATTGATAAGAGCCAGTAACAGGGCGCAGGCCCTGGGAGAATAATCTCCATCTAAAGCGACAACCTCTCCTGAATGCACTCCTTCGGCACTCAGCCGGATCTGCCAAAAAGCTACCGCGTCTAAGATTTGACTATAAGAAAATGGCCGATCACGCCAGACAATAGCTGGCTCATTCCTCCACTGCGCCATCCTTTCAAGCAGCCATTCAATTCCCATCATGGCCCTCCTAAATAGATTACCTGTCCTGTAACAGCGCCACTTTCAGGCCGTGTAAAGAAATCAATGACATTCGCAACATCCTCAAAACAGCCCATTTTCTTGATTGCTAATCTATTAATAAGACTATTGATTTTGTCTGCTGAGACTCCACGAATCAGGTCCGTCTCGATAGGCGCTGGGCCTATCACATTACAGGTGATGCCAAAATTTGCAAGCTCCCGTGCTATAACTTTTGTGAAAGTTACGACAGCACTCTTGGAAGCAGCATATATGGCTTCCCCCTCCAGATGCATCGGCACCGCAATCGTACTGAAATTGACGATCCGCCCATATCGACGTTTCTGCATAAGCTTGGCACTTTCCCGGCAGATGAGGAAAGTTCC
The DNA here is from genome assembly GCA_041478735.1 of Thermodesulfovibrionia bacterium. Taxonomy (GTDB): domain Bacteria; phylum Nitrospirota; class Thermodesulfovibrionia; order Thermodesulfovibrionales; family SM23-35; genus JBGOWS01. The sequence goes on from JBGOWS010000045.1 coordinate 9,156, forward strand.
ATTCAGGTTAGTCTGAATAATTTTAGATGCTGTCGAACCCGGCATCAGCAAAACGTGGTTCATAGAGGCGATTCCTGCATTGTTTATGGCGATGTGGAGACGGCTGTGCCGTTTCCTGATTGAAGAAAACATGGCTTTAACCTGCTCCTCGTTGGCAACATCTATACTATGATGGGTATAATCTGGGAAATTAAAATCAACAGGTTTACGGCTGCAGCCCTCAACAAAAAAACCTTTCCTGATGAAGTGTTCTACAAGAAAACGCCCGATTCCCTTGCGTGAACCGGTAATCAGAACAACCTCACGATCTTTCATTCATCTTCCATTGATTTTATGATCTTTTGAACTAAATTGCAACTAAAGCAACGGGATACCTAATCCCCATATTGCTTAATAAAATTTTGTTGGTCTCATCCAAAAGAACTGACTCATAAGGTATGTCTAAGGTCTGCGCCTGAACTAATAGGTTTAACAATTGATATCCCACTTCCCATAAAGCCCTATTAAAATTCTCATTTTTTCCCAAAACAATAAATTTATCATTTAAAGAAAAAGAGCTTTTTAATAGATAAAATGATTCTTTATCTATCTTTTTTAATTCAAATAATGAGTGCGTCGGCCTATTATTAGTCCAATTAATATATTGCAATAATTTATTATCTGAAATTAGGTATACACTTGAAATATGCTGCTCACCACCCCACGTCGGGATAGTCATTCCCCATGGCTGGGATTTATAAAGATGAGGCGTTCTTCCCCTTGCCGCCCATAAGAGCTGGCTTACAGACTCAGTTGTTGCTATTTGTGAACCCCTATTTTTAATTTTTAATGTGGCTAAAATTGATATCAGAGATTTCTTCCCATCCCTTATGGGGTCCGGCAAGTTTCCTTTCATCCAGGGCTTCTCTCCTGAAGGAGGAGTTGAAGTCCAAAAGGATCCGTTATAAGTCGGCTTCATGGGATCCAGTTTGATATTTATGGTTGCGTAATCCGTATCCGAGATGGGATTCCCATCCTTGCCGACATTGTTGAATACCATCCCTACACCCAGTGCAGCGCAAACTAATCCTATCGCCTGTTGCTGCATGCCGCTTTCAACCATGACCTGATCTCTGACGGTACCCGAGGTATGGTTATCAACTGCAAAAGTGAGCACATTGCGATTAGATTGAATTTCAACCCTGCGATCGGTAAATCGCGGGATTCTGGCAAGGCCGATGATCTTTTTAATCTGGCCATCAGAAAGTTTCTTCGTACCGTCAAACATCCCCCAATGGAATTTTCTAGGATTTCCGTCATGGTCACTTGTACATCTTGAATTCAATGCCTTCTCAACTGAAATCGCTTCTCCTTCAAGGGGAAGCCTTACCTCTGATCTCTCGCTATCCGGCGGCAATTTCACGGGCGGCTTAAAGAGATCTTCAATTCGGTAAATCATTCGCTCTATGAAGGAAAATCTGGCTAAAAAGAAAGGGATGGCAACTATTCCGAGCATACCGGCAAATTTTAAGAAAGTCCTTCTAATCATGCCTTTCCGTGGACCATTTATACGGCACAACTGGAGGAATCTTCATTTTTTATCGTCCAGCAACATGGAAATATACTGTGCCAAGGTTGAAACAGTGCGGAAAGGACTTTTTTCCTGAGACATGGCTCTCTCATCAGCAAGAATCAGAGAGATGTCATATTCATCTTCAATTCTTTCTTCCAGATCGGTGATGAGTGAAACCAGCCCCATTGAGTCCAGCGCCCCCTTTGGCCCGAATAATCTCGTATCAGACTCAAGAGGGCCACTCATCTGAACATTCAGCACTTCAATCAATTCTTTCAAACTCCTGATAATTATATCTTCAATATCTATAGTTTCCATTTTCTTTCTCTTCGCAATAATTTTCTATCAGTAATGCCTACTCTGAACCATGGCAGGTTCCTCAGTTGCCTGTAGCCTTTTGGACGATCAGATCATGTATATTTTGAATCGTTTCAAAATTTTTCGGTCTCAGTTCCTCTTTTGATAACAGGATTCCAAAATTCTTATCCAAGAAAGAGAGCAGACTTAAGATCATCATAGAGTCGATAATTCCATTCGCAATTAGTGACGTGTTATCTTCCAGGTATTCGACATCCCCGTTTTCATTGAATTCTTTCAACTCTTCCATGATAAATCGTCTTATTTTTTCTTTGATATCCACAATTAGGAATCTCCTTTAAAAATATTGCTTTCAGACACGTTCAAACCTTTCTTCACAATATTATTTGACCAAAAGCGGGCTATGTCCTTGGGCAGCGCATGCCAGTACCGGCCTTCGTACTTAGATTTAATATATTCAAGAAATTCCTTATAATATCTCGCCGGATATTCATCAATGCCTAATTTCTTTCCATCAAAATTCATATAATCCGGATGTGTATTCATAAGCGCCATTCCCCCATGTTCAGCTATCCAATCCAATTTACGTTTCCATATATCAATATTTTTTTCTCGCATGAGAATAAAAAGTGTGAAATCCTGAGGGAGTGTATAGGGTAGTTCTATATAACTCTTTTGATTTGAATTACTTTGCACAAGAAACGGGAAAATTGTTCCCATGCCATCAGGCTGGGGCTCAAAGGGGTCTGTATCAAATGTAGAGGCATCGTATTCTATGTTGAGATCGTGAAACCAGTCGAGGTTATATTGCATGGAGGGAGAGCGATAACCAACAGATTCCCACTTATTTAGATATTTATTAATCAGTTCAGCGCGCTTCTTAAAAATTTTCCTTGATATAAAATACTTTCCATCATGATATAGGCCATGCACGCCTACTTCAAAGCCGTTGCGGGTGCATTCCCAATTTTTTGTAAATTATTTAACGACACGAAGAATTTTTTCAAATTTTTTGTTTTTAATTCTTTCTTGGTCCTCTCTTTTGTATTTTTCTACAATTTTATCGTAAGTCCCGTTATATTTCGCGCATCTG
>JBGOWS010000221.1:0-4107 GCA_041478735.1 Thermodesulfovibrionia bacterium
CAGATGCGCGAAATATAACGGGACTTACGATAAAATTGTAGAAAAATACAAAAGAGAGGACCAAGAAAGAATTAAAAACAAAAAATTTGAAAAAATTCTTCGTGTCGTTAAATAATTTACAAAAAATTGGGAATGCACCCATACACTTTTGCCTTTGAGAAATTAGATGTCTGGAAACTTGCAAAAGAATTTTCGATAGAAATGTACAAGATCACAAAGAAATTCCCTCAGGAAGAGCGCTTTGGCCTTGTGTCTCAATTGAATCGAGCAACCATATCTGTTGCATCAAACATTGCAGAAGGCAGCGCGAGAAAAAGCAGAAAGGACAAAGCACACTTTTATCAGATAGCATACGCCTCTTTGATGGAAGTTGCATCTCAGCTGATCATCGTTTGGGAATTGGGTTTTATTGCAGTTCAGGACTACACCTCGCTCAGGACAAAACTTCACGAAATTTCGAATAAGCTGAATGCCCTATATAATTCCCAGTTGAACAATTCAACGGTTTAACAATTAAACAAAATATATGTCCGTCATTAAAGTCGACAACCTTTCTAAGAAGTACATAATCTCCCATCAAAGGCAGGAGCGCTACACGGCTTTGCGCGATGTCATTGCGAATAAGGCCAAAGGCATGTTTAATCGTGGAATTGTTCAACCGTTTAAGCGCCTCACTTCCAATTCAACAGTTCAACAATTCAACAATTCAACCGAAGAGTTTTATGCTCTTCGTGACGTTTCTTTCGAGATTAAAGAGGGTGACAGAGTGGGGATAATCGGACGTAACGGAGCAGGCAAGACGACTCTCTTAAAGCTGTTGAGCCGTATTACCGAGCCAACCACTGGTCGCATAGAAATAACCGGAAGGGTGGCAAGCCTGTTAGAGGTGGGGACGGGATTCCACCCCGAATTGACCGGGCGAGAGAACATTTACCTGAATGGGGCTATACTGGGAATGATACGGGCAGAGATTAAGCAATAATTTGACGAGATTGTCGCCTTTGCAGAGATCGAGAAGTTTCTCGAGACGCCTGTCAAACGTTATTCATCAGGTATGTACGTGCGCCTCGCCTTTGCTGTTGCGGCGCATCTGGAGCCGGAAATTCTAATCGTTGATGAAGTGTTAGCTGTGGGTGATGCCCAGTTTCAGAAGAAATGTCTTGGTAAAATGGAAGAGGTAGGGAAGCAAGGCAGAACTGTTTTGTTTGTGAGTCATAATATGGGAGCGATTAGGACATTATGTCAGAAATGTATATTATTAAATAATGGGCAAATAATCTTAGATAATGAAACAGATAAAGTTCTAAATCATTATGCCGGGGATAGAACAAATTGTTCATATTATTCTGCAGCTGCTGAAGTTGCCGATAAACCATATATTTATGAGGTTCAAATAATTCAAAACAATGAAAATAAAAGTATTGTTGCGATTGATAAGAACTTTAAAGTGGTTTTTAAAATTGAAAAATATAATGCAAAAATTTAGTAGCAGGAATTGTTATAAGAAATTCACAGGATTTATGGATCTTGCATTCAAGTAATGAATTTAGCGAAAAGTCAATAGATCAATTTGCAGAAGAGATTGTATGTGAAATACCCGCTTACACACTTTCCCCAGGAAAATACATTGTAGATGTTTCTCTCGGACAAAGGAATGCTGAACAATTTCAATTTGCAGCAGATATTCTGAGCTTTGAGATAGAATTTACTGGTATCATGTCTGATAGAACACTGCCAAATCAATGGAGAGGCGTATGTGGTCCGGGTCTATTAAGATGGTATTAAAAAATATTCTTAAAGAATTAGTATGGATCATTTCTGAATTTGAAGCTCTGACTGCAAAACCCAATGATAAGATTCTCTTTCGCAGGTTATACTTACGCCTGATGAACGTAACATACAAAAAAGGCTCATCGTGTAAGAGTGTGGGTAACCTGATGAGCTGAAAGTAGTATAGCATGGCTTCAGATAAGGAGAAAAGAGCTTTCAAAGGGGAAAAGAAATCTGTATGATTTCAGGATGGGTAAAAAGAGACGATTACTCGACGAATATCAGTTCCCCGGGTTTCGAGCGCGATCAGAAATACAGGGGATATTTGGAGACCCGAAAGCTTGGGTCATCCGACTTGAGAGGACTCAAAAAAAACAGCATGCGGTTGCTGCGGCACAGTGCATCGCAGTTATTACGACAAGACAGAACGACAGATACGGGATCTGTCCTGTGGAGATGCGCGGATTTACCTGGAAGTGGAAGTTCGACGCATCCAGTGCAAAAGGTGTGGGAAAGTGAAACGGGAGAAGCTCCCATGGCTGGCAAACAATCCCTTCTATACGAAACGGTTTTCCTACTACGTTGGGAGAAAGTGTCGTGCCATGACCGTCAAGGATGTGGCAAAAGAACTGAAACTGGACTGGCATGCGGTAAAGGCATTGGACAAGGAGTACATGCAGGAACAGCTTCGGAGAAATCCAGTGGCTGCGCCCCGTGCATCGGGATAGACGAAATATCCCTGCGGAAGGGACATATCTATCGAATCGTGGTAAGCGATCTGGAACGAGGGAAGACCGCTCTGAGGAGAGCATGGATATGTTCTACGAGTTGCTTGGACCAAAGAAGACAAAGAAGACAAAGAAGATACAACTATAGTGAACGTCTAAAATAAAGTGACATAAGTTTCCTATATCTCTTTGAGGATTGCCATATTTATGTCTACTTATTAACTTCGTTCACTATAGTGTGCTGTCCGTTAATTAACTTTACATAATGGAACTTTTAATGTTATCATTAATTCATGAAAATAAAGGAAGATGGTGCGTATTTAGCACAAGACAAGGAAAAGCTGATAAGACTGGTGCGGGGTCGTAATACAGCGCAGAAGGTTGTTTTACGGGCAAACATAGTATTGAAGATGATAGAAGGATTACAGAAGAAACACATTGCAGAGCAATTAGGCACAACACGACCGACGGTATATCTATGGATTAATAGGTACGAGAAAGGGGGAATAGGAGAACTATTAAAAGACGCCTCACGGTCTGGTCGCAAGCCCACACTAACAGAAGAAAAAGAGCATGCCATTGTTGCTATGACATTGCACAACAAACCAGACAACGCTACCCATTGGAGTATCCGAACCATGGCAAAAGCACAAGGCATAACTCGTTGGACAGTTCATACAATATGGAAGAAGTATAACCTCAAACCTCACCTGGTAAAGACATTTAAGATAAGCAATGATCCGGATTTTGTTGAGAAAGTGCAAGATATTGTAGGGTTGTATCTCAACCCACCCGATAAGGCGTTGGTATTAAGTGTCGATGAAAAGAGCCAGATACAGGCATTGGACAGAACACAACCCGGATTGCCCATGAAGAGAGGGCATGCGGGGACAATGACACATGATTATAAGAGACATGGAACGACAACGCTTTTTGCAGCATTGAACATCCTTGATGGCAAAGTGATCGGCCAGTGTATGCCCAAACACAGGCAGTATGAGTTTTTGAAATTTCTTAAAAAAATAGAGAAAGATACACCGAAGGGCATGGATTTACATTTGATAGTGGATAACTATGGTTCACATAAAACAGAAAAAGTGAAAGGATGGCTTTCAAAGCATCCTCGTTTTCATATGCATTTTACCCCTACCTCTGCTTCTTGGTTGAATATGGTTGAAAGGTTTTTTAGTGAACTAACCACCAAACAAATTAGAAGAGGCATATTTAGAAGCACGAAAGAATTAGAAAAGACTATTATGGATTTTTTAAGGAAGCACAATGAGAATCCGAAAATATTTATATGGACAAAGGATGCAGATACCATTTTATCAAAGGTCAATAAGTGTAAAGAAGTGTTACAGACAGGACACTAGCGGTTATGGATATGTGGAAGGCATTCGAGAAATCGACGAAGAAGAATGCACCCGGCGCAACGATTCTCTATGACAAGTTTCATGTGATCAGGCATCTTGGAGATGCGCTGGATAAACTACGCAAGATGGAATATTCCAGGCTATCAGGCAAGGATCGTTCGTATATCAAGGGGCAGAAGTACACCCTTTTATCGAACCGTGAGAACCTGACGCTTGACGGGAAAAAGGCATTAAAG
>JBGOWS010000186.1:0-4623 GCA_041478735.1 Thermodesulfovibrionia bacterium
ATATGGTGGTTTTTTATTTAACCCGGTAGGACTGTGCCTATCCAAGGAGGTTTCTACGATTTGTACAAGAAGAATATGCCTTGTATTAAAATACTAAAAGCTAAATGAATTTGTCAATACCTACCATACGAGGATTTCGCAAGGCTTTACAATTCTATAGATTAGATGTTAGATTTCCTCATGAAATATGGGGGAAAGGCAATAAAAAAAGCTGTATTAGAAATATGGGAAAACCCCCATCCTGGGCGGGACTATGAGATTAACATCAGTTTCCCTGAGTTCACATGCTTATGCCCACGATCCGGATACCCTGACTTTGCAACCATCAAGATAAATTATATGCCTGACAAAAACATTATTGAACTTAGATCTCTTAAACTATATCTCAATTCTTTCCGCTCTAAATATATCTCGCATGAAGATGTGACAAATACTATTTATTCAGAGTTGATGAAGAAACTGAGACCCAGGTTTCTCGAGATAATTGGAGATTTCAACCCGCGAGGAAACGTAAAAACAACTGTAAGAGTCTCTTCAGATTCAAAAGTAAAAGTCGAAAAAGTACAAACATAATTTAAAAATTTCTTCTATACTCCTTTTGCCCTCTCTATAAACAACTTCATCTTTTTATGGTCTTTTTCCCTTTTTTTTGACTCGACACCACTGCTTACATCAACGCCATAGGGTCTCACTCGTTTTACGGCTTTAGCAACATTATCAGGGGTCAGACCTCCTGCCAGGATAATCCTGCCAAACTGTTTGGCATAAACGGCAACATCCCAGTTGAAAATCTGACCAGTGCCGCCAAGGACCTCAGGGGTAAAAGTATCGAGCAGAAATGCAGAAACCCTGTCTTTATAGTTATTAAGGGGATCGAGACTTTCGAGGGATTTTACTCTTATCGCCTTTATTGAGTGTCTTGAAACATCACACATCCCAGGGGGTTCATTGCCATGGAACTGGACGATATCGATGCGGGTCAGAGCTATTATTTTCTCCACTTGCTCAGGTTTTTCATCAACGAAAACTCCTATAGTTGTTGTAAACGGAGGCAGTTGGTTAATTATTGCTGCTGCAGCCTCAGGTAATATATAACGCGGGCTTCCCTCGAAAAATACAAAACCTAAGGCATCTGCTCCAAAATCAACCGCAGCTATTGCATCACTTATATTTGTTATACCACATATTTTGACTTTAACCTGCATTATAAAATTCTATCATACTTTCCCCATTAACTCGTCAATCTTCTTCCCTATATCTACCGCCTCAATGAAGGCTGTACCCACGAGCATGGAATCAATCCCTGCGTCTTCAAGACTTTTAACATCTTCTCTTGTCCTTATCCCGCTTTCACTGATAACAATCTTGTCAGATGGAATTTCTTTTTTGATGTCAAATGTTGTATTTATGTGAATCTGTAATGTTTTCAGGTCTCTGTTGTTAATACCAATTACTTCGCTATCTATTAAGAGTGCCATTTCGAGTTCTTTTAAATCATGTACTTCAAAAATTACTGATAATCCGAGTTCTTCTGAGAGATGAAGGTATTCGCTCGCCTGATTTTTATCAAGTATCGCAGCAATTAAAAGGATTGCATCCGCCTCATTTACCCTTGACTCATAAATCTGATATTCGTCAAATATGAAGTCCTTCCTTAATATAGGCTTTGTTAGAACCTTCCTAACCTCAGATAAAAATTTAAGATTCCCATAAAAAAAATCCTCCTCCGTAAGGACAGAAACTGCATTGACTGCTTTTTCTGTGTATATCCTGGCTATTGATAAATGGTTGAAGTCCTTTCTGATGATTCCTTTTGATGGTGATGCCTTTTTTATTTCAGCGATCAGTTTAATTTTTTCGTCAGGGGATCGTTTTATTGCGGTCTTAAAATCCCTCGTTTTTCCAATATTACCAATCTTTGTCCTGAGTTCTCTTGTAGGTATCCGGGCTTTTGCATTTTTCAGCCTTTCCTTTTTCTTTGAAACGATCTCGTTCAGAATCCCCATGTAAGAAATTTTATAAAAGTGCCCTTATATTTTGCAAATTCTCGCCTGGTTTTCTGCTATAATCTTCAAAAATGATAGCAAAAAGATTCATGTTTTTATATTACTTGCGCACTTTGTTTTTGTATGTATCAGTATTTTGTGGGATACATACTTAAGAGGGACAAACAGGAGATGTTTTAAACATCTATGGTAAAACAAAAGGCATCAGAAAAATCAAAAGGCTTGCAGGGTAGTTCTAAATTGGACAAGAAAAGACATATAGCCAGAGCTGCGGGCCTTATGTCCATCGCTACCTTTATCAGCCGAATTCTCGGCTATGTGAAGGACATGATACTTGCAAAGTTTTTCGGTGCAACAGGCATTGCTGACACATTCTTTGTTGCATTCAGGATTCCCAACCTTTTAAGAGAGCTCTTTGCAGAAGGGTCCATGTCTTCTGCATTTATCCCTGTGCTGACAGAATACCAAACAAAACAGGGATCAGAAGAAGCTAAGAGACTCGTTAGAATTATATTTACATTTGTCCTGATCTTTGTTGGTCTAATCTGTATTGCAGGAATTATTTTTGCTCCTTCAATTGTAACACTGATAGCGCCTGGGTTTGTTGATGTACCCGAAAAATTTTCATTAACCGTTCTCCTTACAAGGGTAATGTTTCCCTTTCTATTGTTTATTAGTCTTGCAGCCATTGCGATGGGAGCATTAAATACAAGGCGTATTTTTTTTATTCCATCGCTTGCGCCAGCGATGCTGAATATTGCGATTATTTTAACAGTCCTCATGCTTGCACCGGGAATGGAACAACCTATTATTGCAGTGGCTATAGGTGTTGCACTAGGTGGTTTTATTCAGTTTGCCTTTCAACTCCCATCTTTCTTCAAAAATGGATACAGCCTGCAGCCAGCATATGATATTAGACACCCCGGACTTAAAAAGATATCTATTCTTATTCTGCCTGCAACAATGGGTATGGCTGTAGCGCAGATAAACATATTTATTAGTACAATTCTTGCCTCATATCTCCCGGAAGGTAGCATCACATATCTTTATTATTCTATGCGGCTTATCCAGTTTCCTATCGGTATATTCGGTGTTGCGATGGGGATGGCAGTTCTTCCGACGCTTTCAGAACATGCAGTTAAAGGAGAGTTTGACAAGCTAAAGGATGATTTTTCATTTGCACTAAGATTGCTATTTTTTATAACAATTCCAGCAATGGCAGGATTAATTGCATTAAGGGAACCTATTGTAAATATACTTTTCCAGAGGGGCAAATTTGATTATGCTGCAACAGTAGGTACTGCTCAGGCCCTTTTATTTTATTCGATGGGGATATGGGCTATAGTTGGAGTCAGAGTTGTAACAGCAGGCTTTTATTCGATGCAGGACACTAAGACACCTGTTAAGGTTGCTGCAATTGCATTAGCAGCGAATGTTATATTCAGCTTTATACTTATGAAACCACTTAAGCATAGTGGCCTTGCCCTTGCCAATGCCCTTGCCTCAGGTGTAAATTTTACCCTTCTGTTTTTCTTTCTACACCGAAAACTTAAAAAGGTAGATACAAAGATAATTTTCCGTTCTTTTATAAGGGCAATCTTTGCTTCATCCATTATGGGAGTTATCGCCGGTATGCTTCTTCATGGCAAACTATGGCAGATCCAGGGCAGTAACCTTAATAAGGTTTTCTACATGGGTGGAACCATTACCATATGTGTTGTAGTATATCTTTTCTTGAGCTATCTTATAAAAAGTGAAGAAATTTCTTACTTAACCGAGCTAGTCAGGCAGAAATTCAGGAAAATGGCAAAGGATTAAATATATATTTTTACCTATTGACCCATTAGTCTGTATAGGTTATTTTAACTGAAAGATTAATGATTAAGGAAGCTTTATGATTATAAGAAGTCTTGTTGTGGGCCCGCTTGAAAATAACTGCTTTATTATTGCAGATGAAAATACAAAAGATGGTTTAGTCGTTGACCCAGGGGATGAGCCTGATAGAATTCTTGATTTAATAAATAAAAATAGTTTTAATATAAAATATATAGTCTGCACGCATGCCCATTTTGACCATGTGGGCGCAGTCCCTGATTTAAAAAAGGAGACAGGTGCTAAGATAGTCATCCATCGGGATGAACTCGAGATTTACAAAAGCACAAAGGACCAGGCTGCAATCTGGGGATATGAGCTTGATCCGTTACCGGAGCCTGATATGTTTGTTTCAGAGGGAGATAAAATAGAGGTTGGGGATTTAAGATTCGAGATTCTTCATACCCCAGGCCATAGTCCTGGAGGAATTTGTGTTTACGGCGAAGGTATTTTAATTACAGGTGATACGCTATTTGCAGGCTCTGTAGGCAGGACAGATTTCTACGGAGGAGATATGGAGAAGCTAAAAAGATCCTTTAGACGATTGCTGTCTCTATCAGACAAAATAAAAGTTCTTCCTGGACATGGGCCTGAAACAACAATTGGCCAAGAAAGGACCGATAATTTCTTCTCCTACAACTTCTGATAAGGTATTTTTAGGTCTTACTAATGAGCCACTTGCAAAAGTCATAAAATGAGGGTATTTTTTGAGGTTCATAAGGCTCTTATTCTGTTATAATTTTGA
>JBGOWS010000219.1:0-4154 GCA_041478735.1 Thermodesulfovibrionia bacterium
ATAATAAGACCTCTGAAAGGGTGCCGTTTGTTCTTAGGCGCCTTGCCAATTCTTTAATTTTCGAATTATACGGGATAATTCTTTTCTTCATCTCAACTCTCGTTTCTCCCGGGGATAACCCACCCCTACACCCCTCCCGAGAGGGGACTATAAAATTCGCTCCAAGAGTATCATCGATTAGCCTCGAAAGGTGGTTATTCTACCCACTTGAAATGAGAAAGAACCACTCTTTTCTATTTCCTTAGTAGTCATCTCGCGAACACACACAGATCTTCCAAAGCCATTTTATAATCCCCTTCCTAACTATGTCATTAATTCTGCAACTAACTTTGTTCTCACTCTTTCAATGGTCCCTATTATCTGTTCAGCACTTTTCAATGAATCCTCTGCTTCAGCAGCATCGATAGTGTCAAAGTCTCCGTAATCAGCATCTGTTCTTCTTGAGAGAAGCATCTTGAATTTTTTTATTATATCTACCGGCAAGATGCCTGTTTTGATGAACCTGAGACTTAAGAGAGTTGCTACGCCTTCGTGAGTTTGGGGATTTGCACCCTCAAGTATCAGGATAGCTCTTGTGGCGCTAAGAACTGCATAATATGCTCTGTTCACAGAGGTTCCATATCTGTTATCGTTGTAAGCAGCAATGGCATCTGCTAAGAACTCTTTAGCCTTCTCTATTCTTGTATCGCTGAGTGATATCTTGTCTTTTAGATCAAGGCTCACAATAAAACCCCTTCCTTCATAATGTTTTCATAAAATGGTGTATTAAAATTTTTTTCCATTTCAAAGGCTTTAATATCCTTTATTACGGCGCTAAAAGGAATGCCGCTTTGTATTTCCTCATCCACAAATAGGCTGATAATTTCAGTTTCAATTTCTGGCGTTTTATCCTTAACAATCACAAGGACATCAAAATCAGACCATTCCCCATGATCTCCTCTCACCCTTGAACCAAATGCATAAACTGCCATTATCCTGTCAGGAAATTGCTCCTTGAGGCTTTCAGTCAAACGATTCAGAATATTTTTTTCATAGGAATGCATGGCATATTTATAGCACACACTTACAAGAGTTCTTTAAATTTCTCTACTTTCAAATCAGCATCTCTGAGAATGCTTGCAACAACTTTCGGATGGAGAATCTTTCCTGAATGATAAGGAACAGTTGCCCTCCTGCCTTCTTTATTTTTGTAAATCTTATGGCTTCCACTCTGTCGTGAAAAGGAAAATCCTGCCTTTTCCAATGCCCTGATTGCATCAGCAGCAGTTACTCTTGGTAGTTTTTCACTCATACTGCTACTTCCATCAAGGTGAGACTAACTGATTCTGCCTGAGGAATTTCTTCACCACTTTCAATTCTGTCTTCTATGTGAAGGCGAATAGCATCCTTGATATTTTCCAGAACCTCTTCATAAGTATCACCTTGAGTGTAGCAACCCTGAAGTTCAGGACACAAGGCAAAATAACCCTCATTATTCCTTTCGACTACTACTGAAAACTTATATACATTCATGTATCTACCTCCTCCTTTGTAAACTCGCTCCTTCTTAATGGGCTATATTCAGCAGTCACCCTTCTGTCATAAGATTTCCAAGGTATCTTCCTATCTTTGGGTGCACAGCTTCCGGCTTAATAAAATGCATACTAAAAAGTATCTTCAGTCCTTCGTGTGATTTAGCCTCAATACCTACACTCGCAAGAAGAGCCTTTACAATATGTTCAAATGCAAAATATAGATTAACTGTAGCATTACTCCATCTTTTGCCCTTGAGCCAAAGACGATTATCTGGAGGGCTTCCGGGATTTCTTTTTCAATGAGTCTGGAAAAATTCCTCAAGACCTCCTTTTCTAAAAAAGAAGGCCTGAATGCTTTAATGACAGCCATATTATATAACTGAAAAAACTCTCTAAATTCTCATTCCAAAATTAGTTTAATGTTCACTTTCTTTTGCCGCTTTTATCTCCTTTACTATTTCTTCAATTGTAATACCTTTAAATAATTCCTTCTGATTGTCATTCCCGCTTGTCGGGAATCCTTCTTAAATCCTTCATACATGGAGGAAAGATTCCGGACAAGCCGGAATGACAGTATAGAAAGTTGATAGCTCTTTGCAAGATTTAGGTAAACTTACGACATTAACCTTTATGGAATTTTGATACTTTTTATAAAGCTTCACTATCTCATTATCACAAGAGGCTCTTGCAAAAGTCTCAAAAAAAGCTTTCCTGTCATAGTGAGCCTGTCGAACTATGACTATAAATCAAAGTGTTATATCACCCTTCGACAAGCTCAGGGTGACAATTCGGGACTTTTGCAAGAGCCTCACAAGTAATAAATTCTTCACACAAGCTGGCAAGCCCGCAAGTTAGTTACAGCTCACAGATTACTATCAAGCCTCCTATCCTTTCCGTGGCCCATTCTCTTGACTATTCTTCGGTTTAACAATGGACATACCAGAAATCCTGGAAATTACAGTCCTCAAGACATCTAATCCGCTAATTTCGGCGTGCCCAATTACATTGCTTTCGGAAGCATTATGTAAATGGTGAGGAAAGGTATCTATTTCCGGGTGATGAGGTGCGTTATCCCATCTTTTTATTAGCTGACCATCATGGCTCTGCCAATGGTATCTATATTTCTTTAGTGAAAGAGTTCCTTTTTCCTCAACAAGTCGCTCTGTAAGTTCAAGAAGACTTCCGTTACTCATCTTAAGCCTGTAGCGATAAAGGGCGACTTTTTCCAGTTCTGTATCCCAAACAGACCTTCTGATTACCTCAACATCTATTACCTCGGGACTGGCGCTGATTAACTCATCGAGCTCTCTTAAATATTCCTCAATCACCCTTTAATTGCCGCTTCCAACATTTCTATCCGTTTCTTATATAAAAGGATATTTTCATATAGCCCAATCCATTCAAAGAAGTCCCCTTCATCCCCTAATTCACCAGACTCAAATCGTCTGTAGCACTCTTCAGAGGACATACCAAATTTCTTTTCAAACCCCTTTAACTCGGTACTAATCTCCTTTATATTACTGCGATACCTGGCAATTTGAATATCAATTAGCTTACTTAAAGCGCTATCGATTATTGCACCTGCCCCAATTTCCATCAGGACATCTATTTTTTTCTGAGAAATATTCATCACTTCGCTCCTGCTTTAGCTTACTTTTTGCTATCAATACTTAACCCTTTAAGTTCCTTTATGGCAGCATCTTTATTATATTTATTTCAGTCCTCACGATTTAAACCTCCAATAACTTAGTTACTCATCCTTCTATTAGCTTAACACAGATACGCAATCGATTAAATAAATGTCAATAATCAATCAAGTCCGACCCCCATTCTACTCTATTTATATGTCATGTCACAGGATAACTGGCCATTTGATGAGAACAGATTCAAGAAATGTGTTCCCTGAAATGGAATAGGCAGCTAATTTGCTATCCCTATGAAGATCTGCCTTGTTACATTCTTTCCGTTTATGGTTACTGACCTGCTTTTTGGTATAAATGTATAACCTGCCTTAATGGGCGCTATTACGGCATTTCTCGCAGCACCAGGGCCTCTATTTTCCTGCCTAATTAGAGTCTGTTTATAAACTCTATATTTTAACCCCCTCCCCAACCCCTCCCATCAAGGGAGGGGAGCGAGTAGGTACGCCTCCCATCGAGGGAGGGGAAGTATAAAAGATAGTCCCCTCTCCACTGGTGGGAGAGGGCAAGGGAGAGGGGGGTTTTATAATTTATAAACAGACTCTAAATAGTTCTTACTATAATCCCCAAAAGTGAAGTATTTGCGGCATTGCAGGACGTTAACCCTGCAAGTCGCTTTTGTCTAAAATGACCTGCAGCAGAAACCGTAGGGTGTAAAATTTATCAAATCTTATCTAAAAATCCATGCATTGACTATCTTCTCTAATCTAAAAATCAGGTGAAATGGTGCCTCAAGGGTTGACTCTAATAGGCACAACTTATAAACTATAATACAAAAATTAAAATAGGATGAGAAGAGGGGCAGATGAGAAAGGCCTTTATAGTAGTTATTTTTCTGGCAATAGCATTCCTTACGATAAGAAGCAATTTTAATGTTATCGATAATAAAACAGAAGAAGCTGTACCTATAAAGCCAAAAGAATATCGTGAAATAACAGGG
>JBGOWS010000017.1:0-18180 GCA_041478735.1 Thermodesulfovibrionia bacterium
GGGTTCAAAGAACTTGGTGTAGAAAGGATTATATCATTGAGTGCTGTAGGTGGTATAAGTCCCGGGATGAAGCCTGGCACAATTGTTGTTCCAGATCAGGTTATAGATATGACAAAAGGCAGAGACTCAACATTCTATGACAGTGATAAGGTTGTGCATATAGACTTTACCGAGCCATATTGCCCTGAGTTGAGAGGGTATATTTGGGGAGCTGGTAAAAAATCAGGGATAGACTTAAAGAGTTCAGGGACATATGTATGTGTGAATGGTCCAAGGCTTGAGACTAAAGCAGAGATAAAATTTTTTTCTGGCATCGGTGCTGATGTTGTAGGAATGACAGCGATGCCAGAGGCCCCGCTTGCAAGGGAAGCAGAAATCTGTTTTGCAGGTGTTATTGTTGTTACAAACTATGCAGCGGGGATAACGGAAAAGAGACTGATAGCAACAGAGGTTATAAAGATGATGAAGGAAACTACTGTACGACTGGAAGGACTTTTGAAAGAGGTCTTTAAATTAGTCCCAGATGAGAGGAGATGCGCTTGCAAGGAAGCCCTTAAGGAAGCAGGGGTGTAAACCCCGTTAGAATTTTACACGGGGCATTCTAACGGGGTAAATATCATATGGAAACTATTCTTGTAATAGAAGACAAAGAATCAATGGCGGAGATGCTTAAGGAGACCCTTGAGGCTGAAGGGTACAATGTCATCTCAGCCGGTGATGGTATGGAAGGCATAAGACGTTTGAAAGAAGAAAGAATAGATATTGTCCTGACAGACCTCAAACTTCCCAAAAAGAGCGGTATAGATATCCTTAAGGCGGTTAAAGAAGAAAATCAACTTGTGCCTGTTATTGTAATGACAGCATTTGGTTCTGTTGAGATAGCTGTGGAGGCCATGAAAGCGGGTGCCTTTGACTTTATTACAAAACCCTTTGATACAGATCACCTCCTTATGTTGATGAAGAGGGCGATCGAGAACCAGAGACTTCTCACAGAGAATATCCTTTTGAAAGAGGAGTTTGCATCAAAGTTCGGATTCCCAAGGATTATTGGTAAAAGTGAAAAAATTAGAGACGTTGCTCAAATAGTCCAGAAGGTTGCCCCGACAAAAACTACTGTGCTCCTGCTCGGAGAGAGCGGCACAGGGAAAGAACTCTTTGCAAGGGCTGTACATAATTTGAGCAATCAACAGAATTATCCATTTGTGCCGATTAATTGTGCGGCGATTCCGAAAGACCTCCTCGAATCAGAGCTTTTCGGCCATGAAAAAGGTTCATTTACAGGAGCGGATGCAAAGAAGCTTGGTAAGTTTGAGCTTGCTGATAGGGGTACTATATTCCTCGATGAAGTTGGCGATATGGAGCTGGCAATACAGTCAAAACTTCTCAGGGCGATTGAAGAGGGTGAGATAGAAAGGATAGGTGCGGTTAAGACTATTAAGGTTGATGTAAGGATCGTTGCTGCAAGCAATAAGGATATTGAAAAGGCGGTTGAGGATAAGAAATTCAGGGAGGACCTTTATTACAGGTTGAACGTATTCCCTATAAAGATACCACCGTTAAGGGAGAGAAGAGAAGACATCCCTTTACTTGTCGAATATTTTATAAATAAGTACTGCCTCGAGATAAAAACTCCTGTAAAAAGTATTTCGAAAGAGACACTTGATATGCTCATGAACTATCACTGGAAGGGTAATGTGAGGGAACTTGGGAATACTATAGAAAGAGCTGTTATCCTTTGTGATGGGGACGTTATAACCCGTGAGCATTTTGCTCTTAGCAAGCAGTCTTTTTTCGAGACTGCCAAAAAGTTGGATGGGACTCTCGAAGAAGTAGCGAAAGAAGCGCTGAGAGAAGCAGAAACCCGAAGGATTATTAGTGCTCTCAGGGAGACAAGGGGCAACAAAAGCAGGGCATCCGAAATCCTTCGGGTGAGCTATAAGACACTTCTTACAAAGATTAAAGAATATGGCATTGAGGCTTGACAGTATAATTCCTATAGAATTATCATAAAAACAGTTAAATTTTTGATTTTTAGATTAAGTTAAATATACAGTAACCAAATTTCAATAACCTGAACAATGTAGCCAATGTTTCAATTACTTACAATTGAGTTATAATATTTATAAAAATTCGTTATGAAACAAAGATAATTTATTCAGGGGGATAATTGTGTCAGGACATTCGAAATGGGCACAGGTAAAACATAAGAAAGCCCATGTTGATGCGAAGAGGGGAAAGATTTTTACCAAGATCGTTAAAGAAATTGCGATCGCTGCACGGCTTGGCGGTGGAGACACTGTAGGAAATCCAAGGCTGAGGACTGCCATAGAAAAGGCAAAAGAAGTGAACATGCCACAGGATAATATAAAGAGGGCAATTATGAAAGGCACTGGAGAACTTCCAGGGGTATCCTATGAGGAAACTTTATATGAAGGATACGGTCCAGGTGGCGTTGCAATACTTTTAGAGATACTTACAGACAACAGGAACAGGACGGCTGCCGAGATAAGACATATTTTGGCTAAAAACAGCGGCAACTTAGGGGAGGCTGGTTGTGTATCCTGGATGTTTACAAAAAAGGGATATATCCTGGTTGAGAAGGCAAAAGTTGGTGAAGATATCCTGATGTTAGTAGCTCTTGATGCCGGTGCTGAGGACATGAAGAATGACCCGAAAGAAGACAACTATGAGATTATCACAGCTCCTGAAGACCTGGATAGGGTAAAGACTTCTATAGAGGCATCCGGGATTACTGTAGCTCTTACAGAGATAACAATGCTACCTAAGAGTTATGTCGTCCTCGATGAAAAGGTTGCAGAACAGATGATGAGGCTTGAAGAAGCGCTTGAAGATCATGACGATATCCAGAATGTTTATACTAATTTTGATATCCCTGATGAAGTGATTGCCAAGGTGAGGTGAGATGCGTATTTCGATCCGGGCTACCGTTAAAAGAAAATTCTTTGCAGGACTCCTGATATTGATACCTGTTATTGTTACCTTCCTTATAATAGGGTGGTTTTTTAAATTTGTAGACGGCCTCCTCGCGCCTGTGTACTATAATATTCTTGGCTATCATGTTCCGGGCCTCGGTTTTATCTCGGCAGTAGTTCTTATATTTATTGTAGGTATTATATCAACGAATGTTTTTGGCAGAAGGATCATTGGATATCTTGAGCTGATCATGCTCAGGATACCGGTATTCAAAGGGATATACACAGCTATTAAGCA
This sequence comes from Thermodesulfovibrionia bacterium, assembly GCA_041478735.1. Taxonomy (GTDB): domain Bacteria; phylum Nitrospirota; class Thermodesulfovibrionia; order Thermodesulfovibrionales; family SM23-35; genus JBGOWS01. The sequence continues at coordinate 3,232 of JBGOWS010000017.1, forward strand.
ACTTGTTGATGCCTTCTCTCCTGAGAGTAAAGTTTCGTCATTTAAGAAGTTTGTTGTTGTTGAGTACCCGAGACCCGGTGTTTTTGCATTTGGATTTCTAACAAAAGAATGTGTTATCAAAACAGAGAAAGGCGGGCAAGAATCTCGTCTGAAGGCTGTTTACATTCCTACAAACCTTATTTACTTCGGTGAAATAGCACTTTTTAGAGGTGAAAATGTTTTCTACACCGACATTCTAATAGAAGAGGGGATTAAGATTATACTTTCAGGAGGTATTGCAACCCCTTCAAAAATATCTGAGGTAAAAGAATGAAGTTAGCGGGTGTTGTTTTAGCAGCAGGGATTGGAAAGAGGATGAACTCTTCTTTGCCAAAGGTCCTCCATCAACTACATGGTGCTACGATGCTCCAGCATGTCTTGAAAACCATCTATGAACTTAAACCACAGAAGGTTGTTGTTGTAGTAGGAAAACATTTTAAGGAAATAAAAGAATCTATTAAGGATGCCAGTGCAATATCTTTTGTGCAGCAGAAAGAGGCAAAAGGTACAGGAGATGCGCTCTTAAAGGCATTGCCGTCTCTCAGAGGATTTAAAGGGACAGTTATTGTTATCAACGGAGATACACCCTTAATTGCCCGGGAGACCCTTAAGAAGTTCCTCTTACTCCATGAGGAGAAAAAGGATGTTATTTCGATACTCTCATTTATGTCTCAGGAGCCAGGCTCATATGGCAGGATCATAAGGGATAAGGCTGGCGATGTTGTGTCCATCATTGAAGATCGGGATGCAACAGCATCTCAGAAGAGGATAGGGGAAGTAAACAGTGGGGTATATGCAATAGAGCCGGGTGCCTTCCACCTTCTAAAAAAAATAAAGATTAATGATTCTAAGGGCGAATATTATCTGACCGATATAATCCATATTGCAAGGGATAAAGGGATAAAAACAGGTGCTTATTGCATCGGTTCCGAGGATGAATTTATAGGCGTAAATACTCAGGAAGAACTTGAGAAAGCCAGGCAGTTAATGAAGGACAGGATAACAAAGAAATGGAAGGATAGAGGCGTGAGCTTTTTAGATACAACTTCAGTATTTATATCCCCGGATGTTAAAATAGGTAGAGATACTATAGTGTATCCGAATGTTCATCTCGAAGGTAATACAAAGGTAGGCCGGGGATGTACAATCTATCCGAATGTTCGGATTCAGAACAGCATTATAGGGGATGGTGCAATTATCAAGGATTCGACACTGATCGAGAGTTCTGTTGTGAAAAACATGGCAACAATCGGACCGTTTGCCCACATAAGGCCCGGTTCCGAAATCGGTACAGGAGCGAAGATAGGTAATTTTGTGGAGGTTAAAAAGTCATTAGTCGGCATGGGTACAAAGGCGTCTCACCTTGCTTATCTTGGAGATGCAAAAATAGGGAAGAATGTCAACATAGGCGCAGGTACAATAACATGCAACTATGATGGCGATAAAAAACAAATTACTACTATAGAAGACAATGTTTTTATAGGAAGCGATACCCAGTTTATTGCGCCTGTGAAGATAGGTAAAGGCGCTTACATTGCTGCAGGGTCTACTATAACAAAAAATGTCCCTTCAAAAGCCCTTGCCCTGAGCAGGGTTGAGCAGAGGCATATTAAAGACTGGGTACTTAAGAGAAAGTTAAAAATGAAAAGTGAAAAGTTGCAAGTTAAAAGGAGCGAGAAAAGTTAGCATGGAATTTTTATTGAACTTATCACTCATCACTGTTGTAATATGTGCGGGATAATCGGATATATAGGTAAGAGGAATGCGGTATCAGTTGTGCTCGAGGGTTTAAAGCGCCTTGAATACAGGGGATATGATTCCGCAGGGATCGCTTTTTTTTCAAACAAGGGTATTGAGGTTAGAAGATGCAAAGGCAAGATAAAAGATCTGGCCTCTATACTTGGACATGAAGATCTAATAAGTCATATTTCACTGGGACATACGAGATGGGCTACCCATGGGAAGCCTTCAGAGGAGAATGCCCATCCGCATAGGTCTAATGGTGTCATCTTGGTGCATAATGGAATAATAGAGAATTATCTTTCCCTTAAAAAGAAGCTGATAGAGAAGGGATATAAGTTTACGTCAGAAACAGATACAGAGGTCTTATGCCATCTCATAGAGGATTATGCAAAGAGGTATCCTCTCGAAGATGCGGTAAGAGAGGTATTGAAAGAAGTTAAGGGTGCCTACGCCCTTGCTGTTATCAAGGAGGACGAGCCCGATAAGATTGTGGGTGTGAAGAAAGACTGTCCTCTTGTTGTGGGTTTAGGCGACGAAGAATTCTTTATCGCCTCAGATGTTTCTGCATTCCTTAATTATTCTCGTGATGTAATATTCCTTGAAGATGCAGAGCTAGCAGTCCTGACAGGTGGCGGTATCAAGATCACACTTGATGGTATATCTGTTCAGAAGGATGTGAAGTCTGTGTCATGGAGCCCTTCGATGGCAGAAAAAGGCGGTTATAGACATTTTATGTTAAAAGAGATATATGAACAACCAAGGGCTATCGCTGATACATTGAGGGGGAGATTTAATGCCGAAAGCGGTGAGGTGAATCTGGAAGAGTTTGGTATTAATGAAGAATACCTGAAGGCTGTTGAAAGAATTTTTATCGTAGCCTGTGGCACTTCTTACCATGCAGCCCTCATCGGTAAATATATGATAGAAGGGCTTGCCAGGATCCAGGTTGAGGTTGATATCGCATCAGAGTTTCGCTATAGAGATCCGATCATAAGGTCCGGAGACCTTATGATCGCTATAACCCAGTCCGGGGAGACTGCTGATACACTCGCTGTCCAAAGAGAAGCGAAAAGGCTCGGAGCAAGGATACTCAGTATATGTAATGTTGTCGGAAGTACCTCTTCGAGGGAAGCTGATGCAGTATTTTATACCCATTCAGGCCCTGAGATAGGAGTTGCTTCAACAAAGGCTTTTACAACCCAGATTGTGGGGCTTTACCTTTTTGCGGTGGGTATTGGAAAGATAAGAGGGGTAATATCAGAGGATGTGGCAAAGGAGTCTTTGAGAGAACTACTGCTGTTACCAGGCAATGTAGAAAAGGCATTAGCTGCTGATGAAAATATAAGGATGATAGCAAAAGATTTTTTTAAGGCAAAAGGGTTTCTTTACCTCGGAAGAGGTATAAATTATCCTATTGCTCTTGAGGGTGCATTAAAGTTGAAGGAAATATCATACATACATGCAGAAGGATATCCTGCCGGCGAAATGAAGCACGGGCCTATAGCACTGATAGACGAGGAACTTCCGGTTGTTGTTCTTGTGCCGAAGAATAACCTGTACGAAAAGATAAATTCTAACATTCAGGAGGTGAAGAGCAGGGGCGGGAAGGTGATATCAATCACAAACGACGCCCACGATGAGGTATGCGCTATTTCTGATAAATGTATTTTCGTGTCCGAGACGAATCCGTATCTTACAACCGTGTTAATGGCTGTTCCTATGCAGTTGCTTGCTTATCATATCGGGGTATTAAGGGGATGTGATGTTGACCAACCGAGAAATCTTGCAAAGAGTGTTACCGTTGAATAAAAGACCTTTTTCGGGTTAATAAGTGTTTAATTTTTTTGTTTTATCTATAAGACAAATAACTTAAAAAAGTGTGTTGATTTAGTTTAGAGGGTGCTAAATGTAGTCTATAGATTTAAAAGCTAAAAAACTGTTAATATGAATAAGGAGATCTTAATGCAAGATTTAAATCCCCAGCAAAGGGAAGCCCTTACCTGTAATAATAGTCCGTTGCTTGTATTAGCCGGTGCAGGAAGTGGAAAGACAAGGATTATAGCTCACAAGTTTTCCCACCTTGTAAAGACGAAAAAACATTACCCGGATTCCATATTAACCGTTACTTTTACTAATAAGGCAGCTGATGAGATGAAGGGGAGAATAAACAGTCTCCTCGAGAAAAATAACAATAATTCCTGGATAGGAACATTTCATTCACAATGTAGCAGGATCCTTAGAAAGGAAATAAAAGTCTTCGGTTACAGCAATAGCTTTTCCATTTTTGACGAAGATGATCAGTGCAACCTTGTGAGACATATATTAAAAGAATTCAAGATGTATGAAGCTCTTTACAAGGGCATTGTGTCACGTATAAGCTTTCTAAAGTCTTCCCTGATAGCCCCTGAGCAGTTTCTTTCTTCAGGTGATGGTTTTGGTTTTGAGGAAAAACTGGCAAAGGTTTATGTTAGATATCAGGATGAACTTATGAGGTGTAACGCCCTTGATTTCGAAGATCTGATTATGTTCACAATAAAACTGTTTGAGAATTACCCGAAGGTACTTGAAAAATACCAGAAAATGTTCTCTTACATTCTTGTTGATGAATTTCAGGATACTAACTTTGCTCAGTACCATCTTCTTAAACTTCTTGCTTCCGCGCATAAAAAAATATGTGTTGTTGGAGATGATGATCAAAGTATTTATAAATTCAGAGGCGCTGACATAAATAACATCTTGAATTTCGAGAATGATTTTCCGGGAGCAAAAGTTGTTAAGCTCGAACAGAACTATCGTTCCACACAGAACATACTTGATGTTTCAAGCGCTGTTGTCTTTCGGAATTCCGGAAGGAGGCATAAAGAACTCTGGACAGATAGAGGCCAGGGCGAGAAGGTACATTTTTGCTCGTTGAATACATATGTAGAAGAGGCTAAATATGTTGCTAAGGTTATAAAAGAGTTATATCTAAAGGGAAAGTATAATTACAGGGACATCGCAATATTTTACCGTGTAAACCTTCAGTCAAGGGCAGTAGAGGATGCACTCCGTGACGAAGGCATCGGTTATCGCGTTTTTGGCGGCATTAGCTTTTACCACAGAAAGGAAATTAAGGACATACTGGCATATGCTCGATTATCGATAAATCATGGAGATAATGTAAGTCTTAGGAGGATTATAAACAATCCACAACGTGGCATAGGGGCAGCAACCCTTCTAAGGGTAGAACATGAGGCTAAGAAAAAATCCATATCGTTGTTTGATGCGATCAAGACAATGCTCCGCGCTGACGGCTTTAACTCTTCTGTAAAAGATAGACTTAATGAATTCACCAGGCTGATTGGAGGTTTCTCATCTGCAAAAAACAAATCTGCTGCAGATTTGTTAAAAGGCATATATGAAAAATCAGGTTATGCAGAAACCCTGGATGAGGAAAGGGCAAAGAATGTTGCGGAACTTATCTCATCTGCTGAAGATAAGGAAATAATGGATTTCCTTGACAGGGTATCATTATTTACAAATATGGATGAGATAAGCGGAGGAGATTACGTTTATCTTATGACACTGCACAGTGCCAAGGGTCTTGAATTCCCTGTCGTATTTATCACAGGACTTGAAGAAGGTCTGTTGCCATACTGCAAGGCCATGAAGTCCGAGGAGGACATCTCTGAAGAACGGAGGCTGCTTTATGTGGGTATGACCCGGGCAAGAGATATCCTCTGGCTAACCTGTGCCAGTAAAAGGAGATTATACGCAAGAATGCAGGATCAGGAGCCTTCAAGATTCCTGAAAGAAATACCGAGGGACTATTGCTATTGGGTTGAAAAGTTAACAGTACACCATCCTGTAAAACTTGTGCCTGCAAATAAAAGGTTGGCTGAATCCATGCACTCCTTTATTTATACTGCTGGGTGCAGGGTAAAACATCCCACATGGGGCATAGGTGTGGTGCGCGACTGTTATGGAGACGGAGACGATTTGAGGGTAATGGTTAATTTCCCTAATTTTGGTGTGAAAAGGCTTGCAGTAAAATTTGCAAATCTGCAAAAACTATAGGAAATCAGATGAAAATAAAAAAAGAAGAGATTGAACATATAGCAATGCTTGCAAGGCTTTCCCTTAGTGAAGAAGAAAAAGACTTATTCGGTTCGCAGCTGAGCAGCATTCTCGATTACATAGAAAAACTAAATGAGCTCGATACAAGTGATATTGAACCAACATCCCATGTCCTGTCTTTATGCAATGTTGTCCGGGATGACACCCCGAGGCCTTCTATTATGAAAGAGGATGCCCTGCTGAATGCACCGGATCATACAGAAAAATTCTACAGAGTGCCAAGGATAATAGAGTAAATAAATTTAAATGTTTCCTTGCCTTAACTACCACCTATCAATCTAACCGGAATCTGCTGCTATTTCTGTTATTCTTAAAAAAGATCTGAATTGGGAAACAGAATCTCTTTTCCTCAAGCCTACCCCTGAAGACATAGAGATTTTGTTGACTTTTTATAATTTAAAATGTCAATATATACTAGAGAGTTATGAAAGTTTTTGTATTTGTATAAGTAAGGAAATAGAAAGGCCCAAAGATTTTTAGCTTTGTGGCCTTTTTTAGTTAAAGGAGACAATATCAAAAATGGTAAACAGAAGTAAGCATATGGCAAAAATGGATCTGAGGAAAGAAAGCATGCTTGTTTCCGGCTTGGTTTCTGAGCGCTATCCCGGAGTTTCAGGTATAGTGATTCATATGACATACTGTAAAAAGGCAGCAGATCCGACTCTTTTGGTACGCACTGTTAATTTTTTCCCTTCGAGTTATGCCTTTTTTAATCTGGGATGCATGATAAAAGACTGCCTTCAAGGCGGTCTGGACTTTACCTCGCTAATTGCTAATCTGGTTAAAAAACATAAGAAGTCTGGTAGCGGAAAGATAGTTTGCGATGGAGAAAAAGATGCCCTTGCCCCGGACCATGGGACTATTTCTTACGAAATAAGTATTGAGTACAACAAAAAGTCCAACTAAACCTATTAATTGCATAAAACAATGGCAGACATGTTGAAAAACCCCTGTAATGCAACAAGATAATATTTATGATACCCCCCCTAAGTCCCCCCTTAATAAGGGGGGATTAAGGGGGGGGGTTAGTGCATTGTGGCAGAAGGCTGGCACCAGTCAGTGCGGATATAAGGTGTTGCTACAGGTCTTTTTCAGCATATCTGCCCTTACTATTGAAAAAATCTTTCAACGTTTAGGTAAACAAAGGTAAAAAGTTCCCCATGAAAAATGAAGGGGTTTTTAGACCTTCGGACTTGCCGATAATAGATGGTAAGGTTTATCACTTAGATTTAAAGCCGGAAGAGTTAGCAAGAAATATTATCATTGTCGGTGACCCGGAAAGGGTCCCTTTTATCGCAGAAGAATATTTTAGTGCTAAAGAAGTTGACAGATTCCATAGAGGTCTCAGAACAATAACAGGTTTTGTTAAGGAGACAGGTCAGAGAGTTTCAATCATAACCTCCGGAATGGGTACACCTTCTCTTGAAATCATACTCAATGAGATCGTTGCCTTAAACGAGATTGATTTTCATAAAAGAACAAGAAAAGCTGAATACGGTATGGTAACGATAATCCGTGTTGGCACTTCAGGAGGCCTTCAAAAAGATACAGAATTAGGAACGCTTGTTATAACTGATTATGCAGTCGGTTTGGATAATACCGGATTATTCTACGATGCCCCATGCTGTGAAGAAAGCCTTAAAATACTCGAGGATAGGATCAGGGAGGCTATTGATGTTTCTATTCCTAATAATTCGCATTTTAAAGGAAAAATCTTTCCATATGCTTCAAAGGCTCATCAGGATGCTGTTAAAGAATTAGAAAAAGAGGCTCAGCGGCTTGGAATAAAATACAAAAGAGGGGTAACAGTATCCAATTCAGGGTTTTTTGCAAATCAGGGCAGGGCTGTATCAAGGGTACCGTTAACAGTACCAGAGATAGACGGTATTCTTTCGGTTGTAGATACAGGCATCGAGGGGCTTAAAATAGAAAATATGGAGATGGAAGCAAGCTTTTTGTTGCATTTCATGGGGGCTCTCGGTTATAGAGCCGGTGTTGTTTGCCCTGTTATTGATAACAGGCGTGAGGGTAAGTTTACAGCGCAATACACACGGTATATAAGAGATGCTGCTAGAATAGCGTTGAATACATTGCATACACTCCAGTAAGGATTCAAGAGAATTACCTGCCTTATTTTTCCAATTCACTAATTGATATAATTAACAAAAAAAAGATTGTAATTTTGTGAGGATAAGGTACAATGTTATTAACTCAAAATTGCATTTGTACAATGATTATAGCAAGCATATGTGCATAAAAACCTTTACAAAGCAGGATTGGGATATTCTTTGTTATCAATTCGTTATACATGAAAACATGAACTTCGCTGAGTATCAAATGTCTTACAGAGGTGCTGTTGGTAAAGCTTTTTCTGCACATATGCCTATCTATATTGCATTTTTCGGGTTAATAATAATTCGCTTTGGGCTCAGCGGTTTTGATGAAAAACAGGATATATGTAATAGGCTTGCAAAACCTATATGGGTTAATGGGTATCATTCCATTTGTTAAGTCTTGAAAAGAAATATTTTGGGGGTATAAGTTAAGCATGTTCCGCGACAGAAGGGATGCAGGGATTCAGCTTGCTGAAAGGTTGAAGCATTACAAAGACTGTGAAGGAGTGGTTGTGTTGGCCCTCCCGAGGGGTGGAGTGGTCACAGGCTTCGAGATTGCCCGCTATCTTAATGCGCCACTGGACGTTATTATAGTTCGGAAGTTAGGGTTCCCTGGGCAGCCTGAACTTGCGATAGGTGCAATCTCTGAAACAGAAACCGTGGTTTTAAACCAGGCAATAATAGCATACGGCGTTTCAGATGATTATATCCAGGGCGAGATTTCCAGACAGAAAGAAGAAATAAACCGAAGGGTGAAACTTTATCGTGAGGGCAAAGGGATTTTAGAGCTTGAAGGTAAGGCAATTATCCTTGTTGATGATGGAGTTGCTACAGGGGCCACCGTAAAGGCAGCGATTGCCACCTTGAAGAAAGAAAAGATAAAAAAGCTGGTAGTCGCAGTTCCGGTTGTTCCCCCGGGTACGGCCGATGAGTTGAAAGAAATGGCTGATGAACTCGTATGTTTAGAAAGACCTTGGGATTTCATGGCTGTTGGGAGCTATTATGATGATTTTACCCAGGTCTCAGATAAAGAAGTAGTTGAGCTATTACAAAAATCAGTGGCCAAAGATGAAGCCAAAAACGAGTGAATAAGACAAGTAAAAATTTTTAATTACGTAAGGGGGGCAAATGGCCAATAAAAACTCTCAACAAGCTGTCCGCATTCCTGCTGATGCTGTTACCCTCGAAGGGATTCTGGATGTTCCTCAAGGGGCGCAGGCAATAGTGATCTTTGCTCACGGTAGCGGCAGTAGCCGGCATAGTCCGAGAAATAAGTTTGTGGCACAAGTGCTGCGCGAGGCCGGGATGGGTACCCTGCTCTTCGATCTGCTAACCAGGGAGGAAACAATCTATGAAAACCGCTTTGATATTGGTTTGCTCACGAGTCGTTTGAAGGCGGTTACCCTCTGGCTCAAAGGTCAGCCCCAGACCGTGAATCTTCGCATCGGTTATTTTGGAGCAAGCACCGGAGCAGCAGCAGCCCTTAATTCAGCTGCTGACCTTGGCACTGTAATAGGTGCAATTGTTTCTCGCGGCGGTCGCCCTGATATGGCGGAGCAAGCCCTTGAAAAAGTTCAAGCCCCAACTCTCCTGATTGTCGGCGAGTATGATGATATTGTTATCAAACTTAATCAACTGGCATATAATCTTATTAAAGCTGAAAAAGAATTGACAATTATACCGGGTGCGACGCATCTTTTTGAAGAGCCTGGTACATTGGAAGAAGTAGCCCATCTGGCTGCTAAGTGGTTTAAGCAGTACCTTCTTTCCCATCAAGGTAAAGGATGAAGTTGTTATTTATTGGTAATGCAATTATTAGAAGGCGGGCAAAAAGTTTTTGAAGAAAAAGATATAGCGTTTGGAGATTCTTGTCTATTTTCCAATCCCTGAATACAATGAACTGGATGTTCAAAATATACTTTGAGGAGGAATAGTGGAATCTTATGCGGAATCTTATTATGAAGAACTTGAACGAGCAAAGTTATATAAACTCTTTTCTTCTCTCTTTATGGAAAGGCCAACAGATGAAATTTTGATCCAGATCAAAGATATTTTCGGAATAAAATTTGATGATACACTTTATGAAATCGGGATGGACTTTACGCATTTTTTTTCAGAGCCTTCGGGACATCTTCTACCGTATGAATCTCTGTATAACTATCCCTTAGGGGAAATATCGAGATTATGGGGAAAAGCTACTGAAGAAGTGCAGAAATTCTATAAGTCAGCAGGCCTTATGATAGATGAAGAAATAGATCTCATTCCAGACCATCTCTCTGTTGAATTGCTATTTATGAGCTACCTGATAGAGCAGGGTCTCATAGAGTATCAGAAGGGTTTTATTGAGAAGCACTTGTTTGTCTGGGTTCCTGCATATTGCGACGAGGTTCAGAAACTTGCCAAAACAACCTTTTATAAAGAGGTCGCGGTATTGCTCAGGGAATTTATATTAATTGACTGTGAAGAATTTGGGATCGAAAAAGGTTGATGGCCGAATTTTGCTTTCACCACGGCCAGATGATCCTTATCCTTCTTTCTCGGCTATCAAGTCTTGTAATGCCTTCCTCACGGGCTGCCCTCAAAGCCTCCTCATATTCATCATGGGTGATACCACGGTCTAAAGGTGGGTATTTATATGCATGGCCGTACGGCCGGTATTGATCCATTATATTCACATAGGTATTTGGCGAGATCTCTTTGGCTATAAAGCGCATAATATCCCTTGTACCTGCTACCCCTCCCGGCATTACCAAGTGCCGCAGGAGAATTCCCCTGAGGGCAATGCCGTTTTCGTCCAGGGTGAGATCACCAGCCTGACGGTGCATTTCCTTTAGAGCCTCTCTGGCCCTTTCAGGATAATCCGGTGCCTTCAAGTGCTTGCGAGCCATCTCAGGATCCCAGAATTTGAAATCAGGCATATAGATATCAAATATCCCTTCTAAGAGTTTCAGGCTTTCAACAGCATCGTACCCACCGGTATTGTAAACCAGAGGTACGTTTAAGCCGTCTTCAATGGCATAGGGCAGGGCATCAAGGATTTGAGGGACCACATGGGTTGGGGTAACAAAATTGATGTTATGGCATCCCTGTCTTTGAAGATTGAGCATCATGCCGGCAAGGGTTTTAGATGTTACTTCGCTGCCTTGACCCAGATGGCTGATTTCCCAGTTTTGACAGAAAACACAGAGGAGGTTGCAGTTAGTCATAAAGATGGTTCCAGACCCGTTAGCCCCTACTAACGGATCCTCTTCTCCAAAATGAGGATTGAAGCTTGAGACCATGGCTGAGCGGCTAGTTCGGCAGATGCCTTTTTCATCTTCCAGCCTGTTGACTTCGCACTCCCGCGGGCAGAGACGGCAATTCTCCAGTATTTTATATGCCTTCTTTATGCTCTCGGCCAGCTTTCCAGTACGATGGGCCTCTATGTAAGACGGTATAAACAAAATCTTCCTCCTATTTTACCCACTGGGTATAACAAATAATAACGTTCCCTAATTAGTGTCTGTTTATAAATATCGCAAATGCTCATAATGTATGTCATTCCCGCAAGCGAAGCGCGTCGGGAATCCTTCTTAAAGAAAGATTCCGGACAAGCCGGAATGACAGATGAACGGTGATCGATAGAGTTTAACACCCTCCCCTCACCCCTCCCGTCAAGGGAGGGGCATATTTACTACCCTCTCCCCTGGCGGGAGGGGGGGGTATAGTTTATAAACAGACTCTAAATAATTATATTTTATTGCATTTCTTATCTTATTACGAAGAGGCAGATCACTTCATAAAAATTTGTGGTTAAAATACCAGGCTGTGATGTTACCATCACAGCCTGGTATCTCTTGCTATCAACCTAAGGTGTTTTTTCGATCGGATATCCAGCTTTCTGCCAGTCTGAAAAACCGCCCTTCATATTCTTGGCATTAACATAACCTAACTGACGGAGCATTGTCATCGCCATCACGCCTGTCCAACCACTTTTACAATAAACGACGATAGGAGCACTGAGGTCATCAGGGAGTTGGGCAGTCTTATCAGCTAAATCGGTTATAGGAATGTTGATTGAGCCGGCAATCGCTCCATCTTTTTCACGATCTTTGGCTATCCGCACATCTATAAGCGTAAACGGTACTCCAGCATCGATCATGCTTTTTACCTCATCGGCAGATAATATACCCCACTTGTCTGTCTTAAGTTTTTCAACTGCTCCGTCCCAGGCATGAAGGCAATTTTCCTGTGTCTTTGTCAACTGTGGTCCTGCAATAGCAATGCCTGCAATAAATATGGAAACCAACAATATAGCGCAAAAGGTTATATAAGTACGTATCTTTAACATCTCATTCACCTCCTTTCGTTGTTAAATGAATAGCGAGCGTATTCCCCGAGGTCTTGCCACAGGGTTGGCGAGCGAATAAATTTCTTACATTAAGATTCCCTGCGGCAAAACCGCAGGGAATCTTCAATTGCATCGGGGAACCCCCTCTAAAATTACTTTGTCATCAGCTTTAGAATCGTTTTCAGTTAAATCTTCTTTTAATAAAAAACCTTTTTTATTGCAGTGGCAATTATTGCAGGATTTATTTCGGGAAGTGATCCTCTTAATATTATGGGGAGCAGCGGTAGTCCATGTGGGGTACTGGTCAAAATGAGCAAATATATTTTCCCCGAAATATCCAAATGTATCGCGGGTGACTGGCTTATGGCGGACCGGGGTATACTTGTATATATAACCTGGGACTGTATTTTTATCAATCTTAAAAATGACGGCTTTTTCTTTTTGCTTTCGATGGTAATTCCCGGTTTCATCAAATGAGGCATGACATTGAAAGCAGTTTTTATAGGCCTGCGCATGACAACTTTTGCAACTTACACTTTGGTGCTCAGCAATGTTATGAGCCGGAGATTTAAAATTAGGTATTTTTTGATGGCAGTTGATGCACTCAGGTAGTCCTTTTACTTCCCAACGGCTGGCATATTTTATACCATCACCGTGCATGTCCTCTTTATGGCAATCGATACAATGCATGCCCGCTTTTTTATGAACATCAGGCTCCAGATCTTCTGATATCTTACCCAGATATTCGCCACCTGCCCGTGTGCCATGACAAACGGCACAGGTATCCACCATAGGAGGAGTTTTAAAGAGCTTATGGCCGGAGAGTAGCCCTCCTCCCACTGCCTTGGGAATACTGATATGGCAGTCTCCACAGCCGCAGTGACATCTTTTGCCATCGGCTTCCCTGGCGCGGACTAATTTATCAAAGTTTTCCTTACCAGTCCGCTGTTTAAGCAAGTAATCCTGGCCAGCCAATGTGGCGTGGATACTGGTAGCCTGGCGCCTGACTATATCCTGATGGCAGGATGCGCAATTCTCCTCAGGATTTTTCATATCCTTATGGGCTTGATCTCTATCTTCAGCTTCAGGATTGCCTCCATGGCATTGTTTACATCCAATTCTTCCATGTAATGAATCAGCGAACTCAGCCTTTACGAAGAAATCCAGAAACGGGGGACGTTTGGCAGGCGGTGCAGCACAGCCTGCCTCTGCAGCCTCCTTTGATTTAACCAGCCCCATAAGTCTCCCGGCGTTACTGTGACAACTGAGGCAAGAGCCATTGTTATTTACTGAAGCCTTTAATTTGCCGGTAAAGATAAATGTTACTCCGGCAAACATAAATACCAAACATAATAAAAAAACAAGCAAAGTCTTCAATTTTGTGAAACTGAATTTTTTCTCCTCCAACTCTTGCTCTATCACGCCAGAAAATCTTTCATTTTAAAATTAATTCTATTGAATTTGTTATTTTATTGCAAGGAGCCAGATTGCGGTATAATTTATGAAGTAATAACAAAGAAAAAGAGAAAGATAGAAAGTCCAATTTCTCTAAAAAGGAAAGTTGGAAGGAAAAAAAGGACATGGAAGATTTAGAATCTATCAAAGAAATTTTAGCCCGGGATAGTCGCCTGATTCGGCTACCAGCCCGGGGGAAGGCTGTATTTGTGGGTGATACGCATGGTGATTTTGATGCCACGGAAAAAGTCTTCCGCCTTTACTTCAAACCTGGTTATACCTTGGTTTTTTTGGGGGATTATGTGGACAGAGGAAAACATTCCAGGAAAAACATAGAGTTCTTACTCAAAAAGAAGTTAGAAGCACCCGAACATATCTTCCTTTTAATGGGCAATCACGAAGGATATCCTGTTTTGCCATTTTCCCCGGCCGATTTTTGGGAAAGTTTATCTCTCAAAGAAAATAAATTTTTTTCAGAAATCTGCCAATTTTTATCATTTGCTGCCGTTACAGAAAATGGTCTCATAGCTGTCCATGGAGTGCCACCTGATGTTAATGAATCAGGAGAAATCGATGATATCCGATCTGGCAGTAGACATTGGCAACAGGTTACTTGGGGTGATCTTGTAGAAATGCCGGGTAATTTTCTCGGTTATTATGGAGGAAGACCCATTTATGGAGAAGACTACTTTAAGCGGAAAATGAACCAACTCAGATATAAAGTCTTAATCAGGGCTCATCAGCCTTATATCGAAACTGTTACTTTTGAGAAGCATTGTCTTACCTTGATGACTTCCCGCGCTTATAAGCCTGTACGCTACATTGCCATTGCGGATTTAGAAAAGCCGGTAATTAAGACAGTAGATGAATTAGAGATTTTGGAAATTTAGATTATAATTAGTTATCCTCAGGGTTGTTCTTTTCTTCAGCAATGATGCCGTATGCATTGCCTGGTGGGGGAGTGCCCCTTTTTTCGATTGAGATCGAGCACTCACTGCTGTGAGGTTTAGCCTTGCGGTTAAGCGCCACAAGTGTTTTTACCACCTCCCAGCTTATTTCATTCCTTTCCGCCATTCCGGTGATTTCCTCCAGGGCTGTTCGATTGTCATATGAAATAGGTCGATAGGGCCTTGACGAAACGAGAGCATCGTA
>JBGOWS010000298.1:0-2800 GCA_041478735.1 Thermodesulfovibrionia bacterium
AATTCTGCTGAATTCCGTTTTATAGGTCATCACAACGATATTTATAATTACAAAATATTTGCATAAAAACCTCTTTCATATATAATCTCAACCTGCTTTTATCTCCTTCGCCTTAAAAACTCTCTCGGCTTCCCCGCACTTTTTGGCGAGCCAACAAGCCCATCTTCTTCCATCAATTCCATTATCCTGGCTGCCCTGTTATATCCTATCTTGAACCTTCTCTGGATAGAGGATATGGATACCTCACCAACAGACTCTCCAAACTCAATTGCCTTCAGATACATCTCGTCCCTTTCACCTGATCTTTCATCAGCCTCTATTTTATCTGAATCCTGTATGTTTTCTAATATTGTGTAATCAGGTCTTCCCTGGGACTTTATGAATTCAGTAACAGTCTTTATTTCTTCCTCTGTGATAAGGGCACCGTGGACACGTATAGTCCTTGTCCCCGGTAACATTAAAAGCATATCTCCTTTACCGAGGAGCTGTTCTGCACCATGTGTATCCAGAATTGTCCTTGAGTCCACCTTTGAAGACACCTGGAAAGATATCCTTGCAGGGAAGTTTGCTTTTATTATTCCTGTAATCACATCAACAGATGGCCTCTGTGTTGCAAGGATAAGATGCATGCCTGATGCCCTTCCCATCTGCGCGAGCCTGGCTATCGAGTCTTCAACGTCGCTCGCTGCTGTAAACATCAGGTCAGCAAGCTCGTCTATAACGATCACAATATAAGGTAGTTGCTCTTCATCCTTTGCCTGGATGTTATAACCTTCAATGTTTCTTGCAGCCCTTTCTGCAAGTACCCTGTACCTCCGCTCCATCTCTATCACCATTTTCTTCAATGCCCCTGCTGCCTCTTTTGGACTTGTTATAACAGGTGAGATGAGATGTGGTATTTCCTCGTATGCCGAGAGTTCAATCACTTTAGGATCTACCATCAACATCTTCACTTCAGTCGGCGTTGCTTTATACAATATGCTCATAACCATCGAGTTTATTGCCACACTCTTGCCTGAGCCCGTAGCGCCGGCAACAAGAAGATGGGGCATCTTTGATAAATCTGCTACTACAGGCGTCCCGAATATATCTTTACCAAGGCTCAGGGCAAGTTTTGAATTATTCTTTTTAAAAGCTTCTGATGAGAGGATTTCCCTTAAAGATACTGTCTCCCTCTGCCTGTTGGGAATTTCTATACCTATTGCAGCCTTTCCTGGAACCGTGGAAACCCTGGCACTCTGCGCCTTAAGTGCAAGTGCAAGGTCATCGGAAAGAGAAACAACCCTGTTTATTTTCACGCCAGCCGCAGGTTCGAACTCGTACATCGTTACAATAGGCCCTGGATGTACCTGGGAAATCCTGCCTTCAACACCAAAATCCTCAAGCTTTTTCTCAATTAGTGACGAACCTGTTAAAAGTTCGTCCTTTGAAGGTCTGACGGAAGAGCTGGATAAACTCAGCAGGTCTAAAGACGGAAGTTCATAACCTCCCTTCTTTGTTGGCCTAACAGTCTCGGGCTCAATAATAATTGTTTTCTCCTCTTCTAATGTCATTACTTCTTTATCCTGTCCTCTGTCTTCTATGACCTGTCTTATGTCCTCTGTGCGCTCTTTTCTCACTTCTGCCTTTTGTCTTTTCCGAAATGCAAGTGCAGTAACAGACACAGGACTCAATAAGATGATCGAAGAAAGGAACAGAGAAAGCGAAAAGATGTAAGCCCCTGGAGTGGATAAAAACCGATTAGCAAGATCAGTTATTCCTCTCCCCACAAGGCCGCCGATACCGTCAGGGTATCTTACAATAGAAATATTAAAGGTGTGGGACAATAGCGAAAATAATAAGGAAGACGATACAACAAATAGGATGCCCCCAAGCATGTAGATTTTATGTCCTTCCTTTCCCATTATCCGCTTAATTCCAAAGGCACTCATTAAAAGAGGAATTATAAAGGCAGCAAATCCAAATAAGATAATTAACCAGCCTGAAATATGCGCCCCTACTATTCCGCCGAGATTTCTTACCGGTTCAGGAGGTTCTGTAACCCTGAAAAAAAGGACGGGGTCTTTTATATAATGTGTAATCAGACTTATAAAGAGATAAATACTTCCCAGTACAGAAACGACACCAGCGACCTCTTCTTTTATACGTTTTATCCTTTCAACCATATCCCTGCTATTATAACAGCAGAAAGCACAAACCTGTAATAAACGAAGAGATTCAGAGGATTCTTCTTGAGAAATTTTAGTAAAAATTTGATGGCAATGAACCCTGTGATAAAGGAAGTGATAATCCCTGCGAAAAAGAGCCTGAAGTCATGGTTCGTCTGACTGATTAAAGCCTCTTTCAGGTGAAGCGCAGTAGCGCCCGCAATTAGAGGAGTTGAAAGCAGAAATGAAAATCTTGCGGATGCTTCCCTCTCAAACCCTCTGAAAAGCCCGGCCGAAATCGTTATGCCCGAGCGGGAGACACCAGGTATAATGGCAATAGCTTGCGCAATGCCAATAATAAGCGAATCTTTTAAACCTGTTTTTTCTATGCCCTTATGCTTGTTTGTCCTTTCAGCAACGAGCATCAAGATACCCACAGCAATTAACATAATACTTATTACTAGCGGTTTTCTCAGGTTATTTTCTACAATGTCGTTAAAAAGAAACCCTGCGGCTCCGGCAGGGATTGATGCCAAGATAATCAATCCTAAAAGTCTCTGTTTTTTAAAGATAAGCTCTAACCAGTCTCTCCAGAAAAATAGAATAAGTGCAAGCAGTGTACCTGCATGAAGGGCAACATCAAAGGTGAGCGT
>JBGOWS010000200.1:0-4412 GCA_041478735.1 Thermodesulfovibrionia bacterium
CCACATACTTAATAAAGTTCTGTAAAAGCAATCTGAGAACGACAGAAGAAGAAGTGAAAAAGGTACTATCCGACATAGAGGAAAGACCAGAGACAGAATTGCCTTCAGATACAGGTCTTTGAATGATTCACATAGGCACTTGCCATAGACTGAAAAGATATTAATCCAGACTCATTGATTTTATTGGTGCCGAAGGCCGGACTCGAACCGGCACGCCCTTTGGGGACGAGGGATTTTAAGTCCCTTGCGTCTACCAATTCCGCCACTCCGGCATGCTTGATTTTAAAGGATATTTTGCCACAGGTCAAACTTCCTTCCATGCACTTATATGAAGTAAATCAAGAAGTTCATTTATTTTCTCATATGCCCGCCGCGCGATAATGTCCCTGTCTTCTCTCTCTGTCACTTCAAGAAAGTCCGCCACCCATTTCGGGCCTATATGTTCCACGGATGCAAACTTGCTCTTTATTTTCCCAAGGCCCTCAATAACAAGTTTATTCTTTATGAAAGACTTGAACTCTGCAGCAAGTCCTTCAATGCCGCCTGGGAAATGTTCGACACAATAATAAATATCGTAAGCATCTTTCTCTTTCATCCTCTCATACATGGCCATGCCTTTCATAACGAGGAATGGGACAATCCCTGCAACCTTAAAGCTTGCTGTGTCTTTTCCTCCATCCGGGAGATGCCCTTCAATGGTGACAGTGACCGCAGCATCGAATGCAAGATCACAGCCCCTTGCTTTTCTCGCGCGTACATCCTGAATTTTCTGTGTCCTATGTCCTTTGCCGGTACCTCCATATTCACCGGCCATGAGGTCAACCTCAACATTTATCGGCTCCGCTCCTTCAATCTTCACTTTTCTGAAAAATCTGAAAGGTTGTTCTTTGTCCTGTGTATACCCACGTTTAAGGCATGCCTTTAAAATTGTTTGGTAAGTATCATCTGGAATTTTTGAAAAGTCCAGGGCAACATCAATATCGAGGCTTCCAACATGGGGATCATCAGACCGAGGCAAGATAAATGTCGGAGTCCATCCTCCGATTATGACCATTTCGTCTTTGATCTCCCCGAGGAGATGAACAAGTTCCAAGAGGACTGCTTTGCAAGCATTAACCTCTCTTTCTCCGTATTGGCTTCTGCTTACCATTTGGGCTTTATCCTTTGTTCAAATATGGCCTGAGCTGCTTCCTCGCCCCTTCCCTTGTAACTCTTCAAATCAAGATAAAGCTGAATGTCAGATACAACATTAATGCCGTCAATATCCTGAAGTCCGTAAAAGACACCTTCATCGTATGGTTGTAGCAGTGTAATATTTGCCCCGCTTTCCACTTTTTTAAACTCAAGGGCTTTTGCAAGATTCTCGATATCACCCTCTATATAAGAAAAGAATCTCATAAACCGTACAAACGGCGCTACTTTTCTCGCACCAGAAAATAATGCAAGGCCATAGCGATACTTCTTTTTTTCACATTCTCTTTTGATCGCGGCCTCAAGCTGTTCTTCTGAAAGGCCGGAATAGAAAGAAAAAACCGGATTCTTTTCATAGAAGTAATTATTGACCCATTGATTGAGCACCTCTTCAGGCTTAACAAGATAGAAACTCTTGTTTTCTTCTTTAATCCATTCTTCTGACAGTAGTGCCTGTTTCACCCTTGAGGTTAACCCTATGCTAATGCCGGCTTCCCTTGATAGGTCTTCAACATACCATCTTGCCGGAGGAGATGAAAGAAGCACCCTCAGGATTCTGCTTGATTTTGGAGAGAATACAGATTTTGCGAGACGGGCAACAGTAAAGGGGTTGGGTTTCCCGCTGCGATCGATAAAGATGTTTTTGAATGAGAGGAAGGCGTTCCCGGCAAGATCGGTACATCCAATACCTTCCTCCTTGCAGATCTGCCTGCCGGCATCGCTGATATACGGAGCAACTATTATTCCGTAGGCATCTTTAATGTTCTTAAGGTAGCTTCTAATCTGGGCAGCTGCCATTCTTATGAGCCGTGGTTCACCTTGCGATTTTACTTCCACAATAAATTTTGCCGGCTTACCTGAGACAAGAAGATTCAGTATCATATCAACTTCTTTATTATCGATCCGAACGTTGGCTTTCGATTCTTTTAGTTCAACGAAAGGGACCTCCGAAAGGACAGACTCTATGCTTTTCTGCGCCGTTCTTAGCAAATCCTTTTCAGAAAGAAGTTTCACTAAAGAAGTCTGTTTCACCATATGGTGAAACTATATATTATAGTGAAACAAAAGTCAAGCAATTTTTAGGCAAATTAATACGCTGGTAGCGGTTTATGTCGTCGAGGATTTTAAATGTAGCAAAATATAGCAGAAAAGACAGAAAATAGAGTATCAGGTAGAAAATGCAGAACGACTAAATCCAAAATCATCTCTGCTAGGTCGCTGGTAGCTCGATGATAAGACTAATCAGTGCCTTCCGATTGTGAACGAACATCGGAAAACTCTAATCCGGACCGGTATGTAGTATCTGCAAGTCTCAGTACCCATTTTACAACACCAGACGTTGCTACAAGAGTATTCACCTTTATCTCATCTTTGAAAAATAAAATATCACCTTCATTAAGAGGGTGGGATGTTATGATTCCGAGGCCTCCCTTAGAAATGTCAAAAGACATTCCTTCATATTCAATTTCGCCCGTTCTTAACTTATCCATATCCGAGGCTGCTAAATGGTACCTCAAGGGTTTAACATATGGTCTTCTCTCATGTTTACGTTTTTCCGTAAAAGGCATTTGCCCTCCTTTGTAACTTCTTAAGAAAACAATAAAAATCCTTTGTTTGTCAAGAAAAAAATTCCTGTCTTTGCCGGCAGGCTACGGGAAACCCTTTGAAAATTTCCGGGAAGAAGTTGTATTCTATTATTCACCGAAAAGATAAAGAGATATCAGCCATAGCAATATCGATCAGGATAACCTATAAAAAATTGAAGGAGGATTTTATGAAAAAGGCTACAACAATTCTTCTTTTTTTAGCTTTGTTCTATTTTTCAGGTTGCAGTGGTCCTGTTACTGTAAAAATGGAGGAATATGTGGGCAAGAAGGCCGATTGTGCTGTGCCTGTTATTGACGAACGAACAGAAAAGAGATTAATTGTCGATTACGATGGGACTTCCGATGTGTTCGAACTCTCTCCCCCCTTGCAAGAGATCCTGTCTTATCAAATCTGTCAAAGCCAGGCGATAAAGAAATATGCCGAGAGTAAAAAGGATTTCAAGGTTATCATAAAAGATATGAACGCCACACGCATACCTTATGGCTATGAGTCGGAATTGACAATAG
Organism: Thermodesulfovibrionia bacterium; assembly: GCA_041478735.1. Taxonomy (GTDB): domain Bacteria; phylum Nitrospirota; class Thermodesulfovibrionia; order Thermodesulfovibrionales; family SM23-35; genus JBGOWS01. The sequence goes on from JBGOWS010000200.1 coordinate 3,306, forward strand.
TTCTGATAGGCTACATTCAAGATGGGAACGAAAAAGGGGGAATCCGTTCTCCTGCGACCAAAGACACAAAGGAAATTACAGGGTCCTTAGTTAGAGACCTTGTGCATCAGAGTATAACTGACTTTACTTCAAAAATAGAAAATTATGTGAAGCAGCCCGGCCGATAAAGAATCTGTAAGTAATCTGTAACCTTCCATATGGTAAAAAGTAAGGATGTTGACCATTTGGAAAGGCAGGCTCTTATGATTCTCGAGATCAGCGATCAGGCTCTCAAAGAAACGACTAAGTGCCCATTTTCGTTCCAATGTCTACACGATGAGAAAAGATGTGTATGCATTATTGAGAGATGTCTTGAAGGTAACGGCTGTTTTCTCAAGATAGCAAAATCTCAATTTTGCCCTTATATGATATCCTTTGGGTATTCCCAGATGTGCCATTGCCCCGTCAGAATTGAACTTTACCGCCGTTACCAAATATAATTCATCAGGATAAAGTTTAATTTCCCCGTAATCTTGTGCAGACTGTTTTATTAAATGAAAAAGGAGGCAGATAAGTCATGAAAGACAGGGATAATAAGCTCAAGGAAATATCAAGGGAACTGAACGAACATGTTATAGCTGTCAAGGGAACATTGGAACTCATGGAGGCATCTGTCTCAGAGACTGATTTGCAGGGCCTTCTCACAAAAGCGATTGAGAGGATGGATGCAATCCAGAGACTGTCTCAGGAGGTCGTGCTTGGCTTGAGAACTTGTTTCGAAAAAATGGATGAAATGCAAAATCAGAAAAAGCAATCGGAGCAGTAATTCAGAATGATGCAGATATCGCTCAGAAATTTATTTGCTAATGTGGTCATTAGTAACGGCACATACAACATCTTTGTACGTCATGCCCGAAGTTCTTAATCGGGCATCCAGCGTCTTTCTGGATTCCCCGGTCAAGCCGGGGAATGACAAGAATGTGGCCTTACTTATGAACTCCTTAGTAACTCGATGAATTTATCGGAAACATCTTTATGCCGGCAATCATAAAAAATATTCGTTAAACCATTTGCATTATGACAATTACAGTTTTTAAGTAATAGAGATGTAGCCGCCTTTATTTACCC
>JBGOWS010000294.1:0-2881 GCA_041478735.1 Thermodesulfovibrionia bacterium
AATATCCTTGTTCCAGAGGCGACCATTGAAAATCATGTGCAAAAGGCTGAAGGCTCAAAGCAACTGGTTCCTTACAGGTGAAAGGTGATTATGCAGGCTCGAAAGAGGAGCAAAAGGAGAAGCTGGAATATGACCTTTATTATATCCAACATCAGTCAATTTTGTTTGACCTGTTTGTTGTATTAAAGACAGTCCAGACAGTATTATTTCGCAGGGGGCAGTAAATGCTGGAGGCTTAAATCTAAAGATTCAAGGCTCAAGGAATTTGGCAAATGGGTGAAGTCCTTCCTCAAGCTAAGGCAAAGGCTGAGAAGTTTTTGAACTTTATCTTTACATATGATATAAAATATGCACATGAGAAAGATGACAGAATGTTAACTAAAGGTGACAGGAAGAGAATAATATCAAGGCTTAGAGATTGCTTTGAAAAAAGAGAAGAGGTTTCGATGGCCTTCCTCTTCGGCTCCTGGGCAAAAAATCAGGAAGGCATTGAATCTGACATAGATATAGCTGTTTATTTCAAATCTAAAACAAATATTCTGGAATGGCAAAATATAGATTCTTATTATGAAACCGAAAACCAGATATGGATAGAAACAGAAAAAATTGTTGGAATGGAAGTAGATCTAGTTGTGCTGAATAGAGCACCTGCAACCATTGCAGACAGCGCTCTCAGGGGAATCCCTATTGTTATTAAAGACCGTAACCTTTATATGGACTTTCTTTTAAGAATTACTTCAGAGGCGATGGACTTCAGAGAATGGGTAGATGGGTATTGGAGGCTTAAGGAAAAAAGGAAATATGAAACTACTGCCAGAGGATAGAGAGCGTCTTATAAGATATGTGGATTTTATGGAATCAGAACTGTCTGACTTTCCAAGGTTTTCAAAAGTCGACTGGAAAAATTATGTGGAGGATAGAGATTTAAGAAGAAATCTTGAACGATGGATTGAAAATCTTGTTAATTGCTCTATCGATATTGCCAAGGTTATCCTTATTGCTGATGATAGGAGGATCCCAACAACATATAAGGAAATCCTTAAGGAACTCGGTGTTACACAATATTTTGATGAAGAATTTGGAGAAGCTATCTCTCGATGGGCTACTTTAAGAAATATTCTCGCTCACGAGTACATAGATATTCGCTGGAATTCCATTAAAAATTTTATTCAGTTCGCCGAACCTATTTATAAAAGATTAATTGATAAAATAAAATCCTTATTACTACCTTAAAAAGAATTCGTCTACTCCTTGAATCATGAGAGAACCTTTCCTTTTACCGTCAAACCCGGGCTTACCGGCTGGGCACAGGTCAAGGGGGATTACGCAGGCTCAAAAGAAGGATCAAAAGGAGGGAAGTTGTGAAGATAGGAAGCTATGATCGAAAGGAAAAGGGAATTACTAAGGAGTGCATAAGTAAGACCACATGTTTGTCATTCCCGGGGAAGCGGGAATCCAGGAAAACACTGGATGCCGGATCAAGTCCGGCATGACGTACAAGGTTTTTGCATGTGTCCATACTAATGACCGCATTAGTAACAGATGCGATGCAAGAGGCATCTGAAACTCAAAGTTGGTTGGAATTTGGTCTCGCTTGCAAGTACATTGATGAAACAGTATATATAGAGCTTGATAATGAGTATGAAAGAATCATATCGATGATTAACTCAATGGAGAAAAATGCAGGGAAGTTCTGCTTTCAGTAGTTTCTCGAATTCCCAATTTCGAAGGCTCTCAACTTCCTATCTTCCTAAAATCCGGCTTCTTTATTATTTTGAAAACTTTTCAAACAGTGTTCTTACGCAGGGGGCAGTAAGTGGTGTGAGGAGTGAAGTTGAGAAGTTATGAAGATGGGAAGATGGGAAGCTATGATCGAGAGGATGGCTTCTGGTGTTGACTTGTTATATGTACTCTTCTTACAATAAGCATCAGAAAGGAGTTGAAAAGCATGCATTTTGTGCATACCCCTTATGAACATATTGCATTAGATGAAAAAGGCAATCCGGTTATTGCCGGGACAACGATGAAGGTAGTTGAACTTGTCGTAGAAAAGCTGGCATACGGTTGGAGTGCAGAGGAGATATGTTTTCAGCATCCATATCTCAACCTCGGGCAGATATACTCCGCACTTGCCTATTATTCAGACCACCAGGCTGAGCTTGATAGTGATATCGAAAACCGTTTAAACCTCGTAATTAGGGTTCAAAAGGAAGCCAGGGGATCCCCTCTTATCGAACGATTGAAATCTAAAGGGCTGATTTAGTGATCCCTTTATATATGGATGAGCACGTTCCAAGGGCAATCACAATAGGATTAAGATTAAGAGGGGTTGATGTTTTAACAGTTCAGGAAGACAATAACTTGGGAAGGTCTGATCCTGAGTTGTTAGATAGGGCAGTTTATCTTAAAAGAGCAATATTTACAAATGACGACGCCCTCTTGGTTGAAGCTGCAAAGCGCCAGCGCGAAGGTCATGATTTTTGTGGAGTAATCTATAGCTCATCATTTGAGGGTTTCAATAGGTACATGTATTAATGATCTTGAACTCTTAGCAAAATCAGGTAAAATTGAAGAAATAAAAAACCATGTAATATTTGTGCCCTTAAAATGATTTCTCATAAGAAAGGTTGAGCTGGAGGGCCGAGACCTATCAGAAAGCATTTCGCAGACTTGCTGGCAGATGAAATACCATACTATCGCCTTCGGTTTACTGTCAAACCCGGGCTTACTGGCTGGGCACAGGTAAAGGGGATTATGCAGGCTCAAAAGAGGGACAGAAGGAGAAGCTGGAATATGACCTGTATTACATCCAGAACCAATCCATCTTGTTTGACCTCTTTATTATTTTGAAAACAGTACAGACAGTATTGTTTCACAGGGG
>JBGOWS010000178.1:0-4895 GCA_041478735.1 Thermodesulfovibrionia bacterium
CCTTGAACGACGGATAAAAGACAGTGACGAGTGACGAGTGACGAGTGACGAGTCTCCCCCCCACCCCAGCCCTCCCCCTCGATGGGGGAGGGTTAGGGTGGGGGTGTCTTGCAACTCGTTACTCATTAATCTTACAACTGAATCATCAACCCGCATAAATATATCCCTGTTGTGAATAAGGAATGCATCAGCAATTTCTGAAAGCTTTGAAATAGCCTCCTCGTTGTCGATGACTAGGGGCTCTTCTGAAATATTTCCGCTTGTCATGACAAGGGAATCAAAATTTGCGACGAAGGAGGATTTATCAACCAAAAATCCCCTCTCTCTCTTTTTAAAATCCCCCTCTAATCCCCCTTTAATAAAGGGGGACTTAGGGGGATTATCCCTTTTACAAAGTGGTGTGTGGGGGGTATCAGGATAGTAAAAAAGCAAGTAATGCAATGGTGTATAAGGAAGCATAAAACCGAGATATTGGTTATTTGGTGCAACAGCATCAGGAAGATAATCCTGTCTTTTTTGTAATAGTTCAGCACCCCCTCCCCCTAACCCCCTCCCGCCAGTGGAGGGGGAATATTTATCAGCAAATCTAATAAGTTCCCTCCCCCTTGCCCGCCCCGCTTCGCAGCCAGCCCCGCTAAGCGAAGCATGGCCGGGGAGCGAGGCCGTGGACGGGGGAGGGTTAGGGTGGGGGTGAACTATTCCTCTTTTTTTGAGTAGAACGATCGGTCTTTTATTCGAAATTAATAGATCCTCTTCGTACTTGGATACCATGCAGAATTTTTTGATTGTTTCAACATCAGGAGCCATCAGGGCAAAGGGTTTGTTACTTTTTCTCTTTTTCAATCTCAACCTTTTTACCGCTTCTTCGTTTGATGCATCGCAAGCTATATGGAATCCCCCCAGACCCTTAACCGCAACAATAGCTCCATGTTTTAGAAGTCTTATTGTTTCTGTTATAGGATTTTCTTTCTCATCAACTTTTGAGTTTTTACCTAAAAATTTTTCCTCACCCGCAAAGGGAGAGGATAAATCCCATCTTGAGAGGGGTGTAGGGGTGTGTTTCCCTCCCTTGCCCGCCCCGCTTCGCCCCGGCCATGCTCCCGATAGCGGGGCTGGCGGAGCGAGGCCGGGGACGGGAGGGATTAAGGGAGGGTGATAATTTTCATTGTCCTTTGTGTCGCTATTCGCTATGAATGTTTCACTTTTCATCTTTAACTCAACATTGGGTCCGCATGCAGGGCATGCAATTGGCTGGGCATGGAATCTCCTGTCTTCGGGATTATTATATTCTTTTTCGCAATCCGCGCACATTTTAAACGGAGACATCGTGGTGTTTGGCCTGTCATAAGGAATAGACCGTGTTATTGTATATCTGGGTCCGCAGTTTGTACAATTGATGAATGGATAAAGATAACGTCTGTCATTTTTATTCAGTAATTCTTCCAGACAATCCTCACATATAGAAACATCCGGAGAAATGAGGGTAAAACTCCCTTCGTCCTTGCTTTTAACTATCTGAAAATCCCGGTAGCCATAATATGGCATTGGAGTTATATCAACCCCTGTTATCTGTGAAAGAGGGGGTGCTTCTTTCCTGAGCTTATCGATAAAAATAGAGCTATTTCTACCTTCTATCTCTATTACAACACCCTCGGATGAGTTCATGACAGAACCCTTAAGATTTAAAGATTTAGCAAGGCTGTAAACAAACGGTCTAAAGCCAACTCCCTGGACAATACCCTTGACTAATATCTTTACTCGGTCCATTCATTAAGCTACCAGCAACTGCAACCATTCTGTCCATTCAACTATTCCTTCGCCTGTTTTACATGATACCTCAAATATCTTTAAGGATGGATTGAGGGATAAAGAATCCTTTTTAATCTTTTCGATATTTGCATTTGTATAAGGCAGTAAGTCAATCTTGTTCAGGATTAACGCTGACGATTCCTGGAACATCAATGGATACTTGAGAGGTTTGTCATCTCCCTCTGTTACACTGAGGATCATGACCTTCATGTTCTCGCCAACCTTGAACTCAGCAGGACAGACGAGATTACCAACATTCTCTACAATAAGAAGGTCGATGTCTTTAAGTGGCAAATCAACAATCGCCTCGTTAACCATATTCGCATCAAGATGACATGCGCTGCCTGTATTTATCTGAATGACAGGGATACCAAGACTTTCTATTCTTTGAGCATCATCGGTGCCAGCAATATCACCTTCTATAACACCTATCTTAAACTTTTTATAAACTTCTTTAATCGTCCTTTCAATAAGGGACGTCTTTCCTGCACCGGGTGCGCTCATGAGGTTTATAACATAAACGTTCGCCTCATCAAATAACTTTCTATTTTCTGCAGCAATCCTATCATTTGCCTCCAGGATTCGTGTTGCGACCTTTACCTTCACCCTGTTAGACCTCCTCCTCTTTACGCAAATAATGCAATTGCCTACGACTCGTAGAGAAACAATGCAGATGTTGTGAGAAATTTTATTTTTCGATACCTTAGTGTACCTTTTACTGATGGTTTTAGGAATATTTTAGTGAATTTTACAAATAAAGATGTTTTAAATAAATTCATCGAGTTAAATAAAATTTTGAACAATGTCTGCATTATTCGGGTTTAACTATTCGCATCAGAATACCTCCATTTCGGAAATATCCAATTCCCGTCCTGTTTCTAACCGTAATGAAGTATCTCCACATCTTGGACAAGATAAAACAAAAGTTTCTTTTACGGAGAAATTGTTATTACAGGTGTTGCAGAAACCGCTAACAGGTATTTCATCTATAATCAGGTGCGCCTTTTCTGCAATGGTGCCTATCTTTACTGCATCGAATGCAAAAAGAAGAGCCTCGGACATAACGCCCGAGGCCTTCCATAGCTTAACCCCTATTGATTCTATGCCCTTATAACCTTCCTTCTCGCAATAACTTTTTGCGATGTCAAGTAAGCTGAGGGCAATCGATACTTCATGCATTATTCCTTAGATAATCTCTCTTTCTCTTTCTCGTAAGCTTCTTTTCCTGCTTCGATAGCTGTTGTTACAATAGATTTCTTCTCACCATAAAATTCTTTGCCCTTCTCTACAGTAGATGTAACCTTTCCTTTTACATCTTCCGCATAATCCTTTGCCCTATCCTTCACATCTTCTGCAAAAACTTTTATCTTCTCCCTCGTTTCACGGCCAGATTTAGGAGCAAAAAGCAATGCAAAACCCGCTCCTACAATGCCGCCGAGGAGAAATGAAAGAAATATACCCCCTGTGCAGTATCCGCCTTCCTCTCTCATTTTCCGCCTCCTTTCCTTAAAATAAGATTATTCAATAAAACCCCGAGGGCTGTCCTTATCCCGACCTTTAGCCCTGAAGCCTTTACAGTAGTTGACTTTGTTACATCTTCTATCAGGTTACTTACATGTTTTATATTCTGCCCTACATCTCTTATCGCCCCTGAAAATGTCTTAATGTCAACTGTTACAACATTTATATCGTCAGACACATTTCTGATGCTCTTTAGTGTCTGCTGTAATTCTTCCAATGCAGGTTTGATAGACTCTTCTGTTGTCTTTAAAAACTCATTCCAGGAGCGAACTGCCTTTCTCATCTCTACGAACATCCAAATGAGAAATCCAACCGTTACAACTTGCGCAAGAACTATAAATCCCAACCATATCTGATTCATTGTGCCTCCTCTTGAATCATTATACCAAATTAAATAAGTAGTGAGAAGCAAGAAATTATTTTATTTAGCATTCGAAATTTCAATAATATAATCCAGATGCTTCTTTATGTTATTCTATCCTCATGAATGATGAGTTTTATATAAGACGGACCCTTAGACTTGCAGCAAAAGCACAGGGTATGACAAGTCCAAACCCTATGGTAGGGGCTGTAATTGTTAAGAACGGGAGGGTAATATCAGAGGATTTTCATAGAAAGCCCGGAACACCTCATGCTGAAGCCCTTGCTATTGAAAAGGCTGGTGAAAGTGCGAATGGTTCTACGCTTTATGTAAATCTTGAACCATGCTGCCATACAGAAAAAAGAACTCCTCCCTGCACCAGGGCTATTATTAATGCGGGTATAAAAAAAGTAATTATCGGAATGAAGGACCCAAACCTAAAGGTTTCGGGCAGGGGAATCCTGGAGCTTCAAAAGGCAGGCATAGTAGTAAAATCAGGTATTCTTGAAGAGGAGGCAAAGAGACTTAATGAGTTTTACATAAAACACGTAACTTCTGGAACCCCATTTGTGATACTAAAGATTGCCATGACCCTTGATGGAAAGATTGCAACGCCTGAAGGTCAGTCAAAATGGGTAACAGGTGAAAAGGCAAGAAAACTAGTTCATCGTATGAGGAGCCGTGTTGACGCAATAATGACCGCCATTGGTACAGTGAGGGCTGATGACCCTCAGCTTACAGCCCGGATAAAAGGCGGTAAGAGTCCACGAAGGATTGTTATTGACCCTAACCTTGAGATACCGATAGATGCGAGGATTCTTCAGATGCCACCACAGACAACTATCGTTACAAAAATCAATAATTCAAAAGCAAATTACCTTGAAAAAACTGGTATAAATATAGTTTATTATAAAGAAAAGATTGACCTTAATTCATTGATGGAAAGACTTGGAAAAATGGAAATCACTTCGGTTCTCATAGAGGGCGGCTCTTCATTGAATGCTCATGCACTCGAAGATGGAATTGTTGATAAGGTAGTATTCTTCATCGCACCCAGGATAATTGGAGGAAAGAGGTCCTTCCCAGCGGTAGGAGGGGAATCCTTTAGGAAACTCGAAGAGGCGTATAGAATAAAAGACTTATCAGTAAAGCGGGTTGGCGAAGATTTTTTAATCGAAGGCTATATCAAATAGAACAGGGTTTA
>JBGOWS010000222.1:0-4088 GCA_041478735.1 Thermodesulfovibrionia bacterium
CTTTTACGTGGTCTAGACCATGGGGTGGGGGTTCGCAATATTCTTCATATTTGAGGGAATCGGACTGAGCATGAAAAAGGCCAAAGTAAAGAAGGAAGTCTAAGGAGGGATAAAATGAAAATACTGGTTCCTGTAGACGGTTCACAAAATTCAATGGAGGCCGTTAAAGTAGCATTAAAATATGCAAAGGCAGCAAAGACAGATATATATCTCATGACCGTGACTCCTTTTATTTCAGGGCTTGATCTTGAGATTTCTGCCAAGGAGTTGGATAGTCTGACAGAAAGCATGAAGAGTCGCGGCGAAGAGGTTCTTGCGAAAGCCCAGGGTATTCTGACAGCTGAGGGTGTGAGTGCGAAAACGATCCTCGCTTCATCCATCTCTGCAGCTGATGATATTATCGGTTTTGCTGAAAAGGAAAAAGTAGACCTTATTATCATAGGAAGTCGAGGACTTGGAAGTGCTACAACAAGATTCATTATGGGCAGCGTGGCTTCAAAAGTAGCCACCCATGCACCCTGTTCTGTTTATATCGTGAAGACTGCATAGGTTTAAGATAAAAAGCTTGGCAGAGCTTTTTATCTTAAAAAGGGCCTCATTCAAGAGGCCCTTTTTTTTTGGAATGAATTATAATAAAAACTTAATACAGCGGTTAACTCCCCCCCTTTTGCAAGGGGAGGTAGTGTGGGGTATTGTAAAATTATCAAAACCTCCCCAAACCCCTCCTTGGTAAGGAGGGGAATTATTGAATATTGAGAAAGTACCAATAAATGAAAAAAGTTCCTTTTTTACATCTTTTACTCTTTTTCCTCACGCTGTTTTCTACGGTAGTTGCAGGAGCGATTCAGACCGGCATAGACCTGTTGAAGGAACCAGGAAAGATTTATAAGGGACTTCCATTCGCATTGACCTTAATGACGATCCTCCTTTGCCATGAATTGTCACATTATTTTGCATCAAGGAAACATAATACAAAAGCTACACTTCCTTATTTTATTCCTGCTCCCACAATTATCGGTACATTTGGGGCATTCATTAAGATGAAGTCCCCTATCGTTACAAGGAAAGCCCTCGTCGATATCGGTGCATCAGGGCCGATAGCAGGATTTATTATTTCTGTGATAGCTACTATTATTGGTCTTCAGATGTCTGAGGTTGTGCCAATTGCTAAAACAAGAGGTGTATTGAACCTCGGTGATTCAATTCTGTTTTCGTTCTTGACTAACATCGTATTAGGGGTGACACCAGCCGATTCTGATATTCTTTTAAATCCTGTTGCCTTTGCAGGGTGGATCGGGCTTTTTGTTACTTCCATCAACCTCATCCCTGTTGGACAACTTGATGGTGGTCATATTGCCTATGCACTCTTAGGAGAAAAGCATATCCGCCTTTCATTTCTCCTTATTCTTGTAATGGTTTTTCTTGGCCTGTTATTGTGGGAGGGATGGGCTATATGGGCAATTTTATTATTAATTCTTGGCATAAGGCATCCCCCTGTACTTTACTGGGAGGTCCCATTAGACTATAGAAGAAAATTTATTGGATGGCTCGCCCTTGTGATATTTGTCCTTACATTTATACCTGTACCATTTAAGATTTTGTAAGTTTGAGAACTTTATATTCTGCCTTTTTGTAGAATATAGTTCTATGGTATACTATACCGAGTTTTAAAAATCATTTTAAAAGGTTAAAATTATTCTCTTCAGTCCCTTATCAAAAGGAGATTGGGGGAAAAATTGATGTATATCTGCTTATTTTGACTTTACTTCGATGTTAATAAAAAATTCTGTCAAAAAGGAGATCCTGAATGAAAGTAGTACTTAAAGATGACGTCAAGAACATAGGAAAGATGGGGCAGATTATAGATGTTGCTGACGGATATGCAAGGAATTATTTGGTGCCCAGGGGACTTGCTAGCGAGGCCAATACAAAAAACATAAAAGCCCTGGAGCATGAAAAAAGGATTATAGAGAAGAAGGCAAAAAAGATTAAAAATTCGGCACAGGAACAGTCAAATAAAATTTCGGCTATGACGTTCACAATAAAGGCAAAAGCTGGTGATGAGGGAAAACTATTCGGTTCTGTAACGACTATGGATATTGCTGAGCTACTTCAAAAGGAAGGGATCGAGATAGACAAAAAGAAGATTTCTCTTGATGAACCTATAAAAAGGCTTGGCTCGTACTCTGTAAATGTAAAAATACATCCTGAAATATCAATACAACTTAAAGTAGAGGTTATCCAGGAGTGAAAGAGGTCGATTTACATCTGGATAGACTGCCACCCCAGAATATAGAGGCGGAACAGTCCATCTTAGGTGCTATCCTGATAGACAATGATGCACTGCCCAAGGCATTGGAGATACTTGATGCCGAAGATTTTTATAAGCAATCCCACAGGAAGATCTTTTATGCGATGATAGAACTTTTTGAAAAGAGTGAACCTATAGATCTGATAACCCTGACAGATTATCTTAAAAGGGAAAATCAGTTAGAAGCTGTCGGAGGAATCTCTTATCTCTCATCCCTGGTGAATATGATTCCAACTGCTGCGAATATAAAATATCATTCAAAGATAGTCAGGGAGAAGGGGCTTCTTAGAGGTCTTCTAAGGTCTTCAAATGAGATTGCCAGCAGGATATATGAAAGCAATCTTGACGCAGAAGACCTCGTAGACTATGCAGAGAAGTCGATCTTCGACATTTCGGAAAAGAGGATTAAGGCCACGTTTGTAACCTTAAGGGAGGTTATCAAAGACAGTTTCGAAATGATCGAACAGCTCTATGATAAAAAAGAGGCAATAACAGGTGTTCCTTCAGGCTTCAGGGACCTTGATGAACTGACGACCGGCTTTCAGAAGGGCGACCTTGTAATTGTTGGTGGAAGACCCTCGATGGGAAAGACAGCTTTCAGTCTCAATATTGCCCAGCATGTTGCCCTTGAATTGAGAGAGCCTGTTGCCATATTTAGCCTTGAAATGGCAAAAGAACAGCTTGCATTTAGAATGTTGTGTGCCGAGGCGATGGTAAATTCTAATAGTATTAGAAAAGGGTTTGTAAAAAAGGAGGACTGGCATAAATTGACAAGTGCGGCAAGTAACCTTACCGGTGCACCTATTTATATAGATGATTCATCGAGTATAACTGTTCTTGAGCTGAGGGCAAAGGCAAGGCGGTTAAAAATGGAGCACGGACTCAGCCTCGTAGTAGTAGACTACCTCCAGTTGATGAGGGGGAAGGGAAGTTTCGAAAGGCGTGAACAGGAGATATCAGATATATCGCGTTCACTTAAGGCCCTGGCAAAGGAATTGAGGATACCGGTTATCGCAGTTAGCCAGCTTAACAGGAGCGTGGAGTCGCGTAGACCTCCGAAACCCATGTTAGCCGACCTCAGAGAATCAGGGGCGATCGAGCAGGATGCTGATGTTATAATGTTTCTTTACAGAGATGAGATTTACAACAAAGAAGCAAATAAAGGAGAGGCGGAGGTCATTATTGCAAAACAGAGAAACGGACCTACCGGTACAGTTAATCTTACATTTATTTCAAAATGCACAAGGTTTGTGAACAGAACCGACATGGAATATCAGGAGATGGAAGAGGAGGCATTTTGAGAAGGTCTCCGGCTGTTGCAGGGCAATTTTATTACGGTACCGCATCTAAATTGACTCATCAGGTTGAGCAATATACAGACAGAAATGCAAAGAAGGAAAAGGTAATCGGTATAGTTTCTCCACATGCGGGCTTAGTGTATTCAGGCCCTGTTGCAGGGGCTGTTTATTCTACAATAGATTTTCCAGAGACGATGGTGCTGATAGGGCCAAATCATACAGGGCTTGGAGCACAGATATCCTTGATGGAATCAGGTGAATGGGAAATACCAACAGGTGTTTTACAGATAGATGAAAAGATTTCATACAGGATTGCTATGAATGTACCTATTGTAACTAAGGACGCTCAGGCGCACATGTTTGAACATTCACTCGAGGTCCAGCTTCCATTTATAGCATATTTTTCTAAGGAAACAAAGATTGTACCAATCGTTATGCTTTCGGCCTCTGTCGCTGAGTGCAGAATGCTTGGAGAGGGC
>JBGOWS010000023.1:0-15646 GCA_041478735.1 Thermodesulfovibrionia bacterium
GCTCTTGAAGGCGCTAATGATACACAGGAAGTGTACTTCTCTGCTGGTTATAATACACTGCTAAAACCTACACTCACTGTATATTATGATTATGACGAAGGGAATGGTACGTTTCTCGTAACTTCAATATCTCATTCCTTTGAGGTTTCAAAGGATATCGCCCTGAATCTTGGTGCATCTGCAAGTTACAACATCAATAACAAGGTTATGGGTTTTGATCAAGATGGGAAAGATTTCAGCAATTTCTACAATGCTGAACTGTCTTCATCTGTAAGTATCCCTATATCGAAGGCCACCACCTTAACGCCAAAAGTTGCTTATTCATTTCCTCTGAGCAGTGATGCAAAAGAAGCCATCAGGAAGATAAGCGACGATGGCGACAAGGATATCTTTTATGGTGGTATTAATCTAACCCTTAGCTTTTAAAGGAGGTATACAATGAAACGATTTACTGTATTAACCATATTGATTTTAACGCTCATAAGTGGAGTTGCTTTTGCTGAAGAGAATAACCCTCCTTCCCCTCCAGCAGCTGAGCAGGCATCGCCTGCACAGCCTGCCCCAACAGCACAGGCAGCACCGACAGCACCTGCTCCTAAGATTGATACAGGGGATACGGCATGGATGATTGTAGCAACTGCATTGGTTATGCTGATGACAATTCCAGGCCTGGCCCTGTTTTATGGTGGATTGGCAAAACGTAAAGATACACTAAACACCATGGCAATGTCCTTTGTGACTTATTGCATTGTGAGTACCCTTTGGGTTATTTACGGTTTCTCATTCGCTTTTGGAACTGATGTCGCTGGTATTATCGGAAGCACTGAAAAACTGTTTCTTTCCGGAGTTGGTGTTAACAGTATCAATGACCTTGCAAAGACGATTCCTGAGTATATATACGTTGTCTATCAGCTCACTTTTGCGGCTATAACTGTTTCCCTTGCAAGCGGTGCTTATATTGAAAGGATGAAATTCTCGGCTTGGATTATTTTCTCGGTTCTGTGGATGACCTTAGTGTATGTGCCTGTAGCCCATTGGGTATGGGGTGGTGGTTTTTTGGCAAAGTTAGGAGCACTGGATTTCGCCGGTGGAACAGTTGTTCATATTAATGCCGGTGTTGCAGCATTGATGGGAGCGCTGATGCTTGGCAAAAGGCGTGAAGCAGCGCTTAAGCCGAGCAATTTAACACTCGTTGTCACCGGTGCTGGTCTTTTGTGGTTCGGGTGGTTCGGTTTTAATGCGGGTTCAGCTGTAGCAGCGAACGGGCTTGCAGGAGCAGCCTTTATCAACACCAATACTGCTGCTGCACTTGCAGCGGTATCATGGATGTTTACCGAGTGGGTACATACTAATAAACCAACCGTATTGGGTCTTGCTTCAGGAGCAGTAGCAGGTCTTGTGGCAATAACCCCTGCTGCAGGATTTGTGAATATCAAGGGTGCCATGATCATAGGGATTGTAGCCGGTATCGTTCCCTATTTCTCAGTCGCATTCATGAAACCAAAACTCGGCTATGATGACTCCCTCGATGCCTTTGGTATTCATGGAGTTGGTGGAATTCTGGGTGCGATACTGACAGGTATATTTGCAGATCCTGCAATAAATGAAGCCGGTAAAGGGCTCTTATACGGAAACCCGGGACAGCTTCTAACACAACTTATAGCTGTGGTTGTAACAATAATCTATAGTGGGGTAATGACTCTGATCATCTTTATGCTTGTGAAGGTATTCGTAGGCGTTAGAGTTGACACTGAACATGAGATTACCGGGCTTGATGAAAGCCAGCACGGTGAGAAGGCATATAGTCTGTAATAAAACCCCTTACAGCAAGACATCTTTGTAATTAGAATCTAATATCCCCTCACTTGATGGGAGGGGGCTAAGGGGAGGGTGAAAATATTAATTGACTCACCCCCGCCTAACCTCCCCCGTCAAGGGGGAGGTACTATAAGGGCATGGCAAATATAAGGAGGTTATATGAAAAAGATAGAAGCAATTATAAAACCATTTAAACTCGATGAGGTAAAAAACGCATTAAATGAGATAGGCATCCACGGGATGACTATTACAGATGTAAAGGGGTTTGGTAGGCAAAAGGGTCATGTAGAGATCTACAGGGGAACTGAATACGAGGTAAACTTTTTGCCGAAAATAAAGATAGAGGTGGTTGTCCCTGATTCAATAATAGACAAAGTGATGTCCACAATTATTGAAAAGGCAAAAACAGGGGATATCGGCGATGGAAAGATATTTCTTTACTCACTTGAAGATGTTGTAAGGATAAGGACCGGAGAACATGGAGAGGCCGCAATATAGCTCAGCTTCCTCAGTTTCGCAGGCTGAGAGCAGTTTTGGATCTATTATTAAGGGTCTCATAATAGAACGGACATTCATAGGTTTATCAATGTCATTGGTCTGTCATGCCCGCAGGTCGTAAGCGGGCATCCAGAGGTTTTCTGGATTCCCCGGTTAAGCCGGAGAATGACAATTAATATAAAATGAACATTGTATTGATTATTATGAGACGATTATTAACCGGAAAATAGAGAAAACTGTCATTGCGAGGTAAAGCCGAAGCAATCTCATCACCTTTGAGATTGCCCCGCACCCTTCGGATGCTCGCAATGACATTGTAAACCAAAGGGTTAGATGGTCTATGTCTATCTATTTTTCGGATCAACTTAAAAGGCGGTTGACACAGATCCTTTGCGGGTTTTATAATAGGAATACGGTAACCGTTTGCCGTTTAAAAAAAAGGCATTGCATGAGTCTAAGGGGGATAGAAGGTTTGTCGGTATTAATAATTAAGAATATAATTTCAGAGGGACCGGGGACTATTGAGGATTTCCTGAGGAAAGAGGATATACCTTTCAGCATTGTAGAAGTCGGCTCTGGAGAGATACCACCACCTTTTGAGAGATTCGACACCCTTATAGTTATGGGCGGGCCTATAGGGGTTTACGAGATGGATAGATACCCTCATTTAATAATAGCGTCACGTATCATAAGAGAAGCGATAAACAGGGATATGAGGGTACTTGGTATATGTCTTGGCGCCCAGATGATTGCTTATTGTCTCGGTGCAAAGGTCTATCCAGGGCTTGAGAAGGAAACTGGATGGTGTCATATTGAACTCACAGGAGACGGTTTGAAAGACCCCCTTATGAGGAAACTCGCGATTCACCCACGGGTAGGAGATTTCTGGAGGAGGTTCAAGGTCTTTCAATGGCATGGTGACACCTTTGACTTTCCGCTGGGCGCTGTATTGTTGGCAAGATCCGAGCAATACAAAAATCAGGCATTCAGATATGGGGATAATATTTATGGGTTTCAATTTCATATAGAGGTCACAAAGGATATGCTCCTTGAATGGGTTAAAGACATGCCTGATATCAACCAAATAATGAAAGAAACAGAAAAGATATACGAAGAATACACAGGCAGGGCAATGAATTTTTATAAGGTATTTTTCCAAAGGGGGTGATATGTGGGTAAAATTTCGAATTCAATAACAATCCAACTGGCAGAGATGAATTAATGTTAAGACTAAGAGTCGAATCTTTTTAGAAACTAAATTAAAGGAACTAATAGGAGGTTAAAAATGGAGAAACCAAAAGACAAAAAAGACGTCATGGAGCTGGTAAAGAAGCATGATGTGAAGTTCATCAGGCTCTGGTTTACTGACATCCATGGACAACTCAAAAGTTTTGCTGTTCCGGTAGATGAACTCGAATATGCCTTTAATGAGGGTATGGGCTTTGATGGCTCTTCAATCAAGGGTTTTGCAAGGATTGATGAGAGCGATATGATCGCAAGACCAGACCCTACAACTTTTGCAATCCTTCCCTGGAGGCCAAAAGAAAAGGCGGTTGCGAGGATGTTCTGCGACATCTATGAACCGGATGGCTCTCCGTATAAGGGAGATCCGAGGTATATCCTTAAGGTGAACCTCGAGAGGGCAAAGAAAAAAGGTTTCACCCTTTATCTCGGTCCTGAACTGGAATACTTCTATTTTAAATCCGACAAAAATACTGATACACTCGATGAAGGCGGTTATTTTGATTATCCTACGGATGCTGCAGAAGACCTTCGCCGGGATACCATCCTCACACTTGAATCCATGGGGATAAAGGTGGAGTATTCCCATCACGAGGTTGCCCATTCTCAGCACGAGATAGATTTAAGATATGAAGATGCTTTAACAATGGCTGATATAGTAATGACTCACAGGATAATTGTGAAAGAGATAGCCAAACAATACAATGTCTATGCCACCTTTATGCCTAAGCCCATATTCGGCCAGAATGGAAGCGGAATGCATACACATCAGTCCCTGTTCAAGGGTGACAAAAATGCATTCTTTGATGCCAAAGACAAGTATTACCTATCAGATATAGCCAAGAAATATATTGCAGGCCTCCTTACCCATATAAAAGAGTTCACATTAGTTTTGAACCAATGGGTAAACTCTTATAAGAGGCTTGTCCCTGGCTATGAGGCCCCAGTGTATATCTGCTGGGCAAGGCGAAACAGGTCAACCCTTGTGAGGGTTCCCCTTTATAAGCCTGGCAAGGAGAAAGCAACGCGCATAGAACTCCGTTCTCCGGACCCTGCCTGTAATCCTTATCTTGCATTTGCCTGCATGCTAAACGCCGGGCTCAAAGGCATCGAGAAAAATTATCAGCTTCCTGAACCCATTGAGATGGATGTTTATCACCTTTCTGATGAGGAGAGGAAGAAATACAACATAGACTGCCTCCCTGGAAGTCTTAATAGGGCCATAGAATATGCAGAAAATAGCGAACTTTTGAGGGAGACCCTCGGTGACCATATCTTTGAACAATTTATAATGAGCAAGAAGGTGGAATGGGATGACTACAGAATAAGGGTTTTCCCTTATGAGATAGAGAAATATCTGCCAGTTCTTTAAAATAATATAGTTCATCTCTAAATTAATTGATTGCTATGAGCAAAGGCACCTTTAATCACTAAAGAGGCTGTCCCAAAAGATAGCCTCTACTTAGTGTCTGTTTATAAATTGTCTTTTGATCCAGCCCCATTATCCCCCTCTTTGGAAAAGAGGGGCAAGGGGAGATTTTATGAATAATAAATAAGCATATATCCTTAAAATCCCCCTCCATCCCCCTTTGCCAAAGGGGGAACATGCGGACAAACTGAATTTATGGACAGCCTCTACTTTCTTCCCCTCTTAACTTTTGACATAAAAATTTGTTATTCTTAAAATTATGTCCACTTTTCTCAATCTCAAGCAAATAATAAACTCTTTGATAGAAAGATACCATCCTTTCAAGATCAGGTATTTTAAGATTTCAGTTGGTATCGTGATGACACTGCTTTTAGGGACTGTCCTCATACTCGGGTGGGTGTCCTCTAAAAAGGTAAGAGAGATTGTAACGGAAGACTTCAATCAACAGCAGTTACTCCTCGCAAAACATGCCGCCATTATGATAGGAGATAGCCTTTACCATTTAGAAAGAGAACTCTCTCTCCTCAGTTTCTCACCCTCCATACAGTATACTGAGACAGTCTTCATGGGCAAACGAATGGAAATCGCCTTTTCAAGTATCGAAGACGGAGGGGTGGAAATAAGATTCATTGAGAATAAAAATAAAAAGACCCATGTGGTGAATAGTCAGGGATACAGGACTGTAAGTCCTTCTCGTGAAGACAGATATTGTCTGGAGTGGGCAATGAGAAGGGAAAATAAGGGAAATAAACGAATAAGCGATGTTTATTCCATGGATTCAGGAAGTAATAACAAAAAACTTATAGTGAGTCTATCTATTCCTGTCTGGCAGGTCTCTGTGGATGAGGCTCATCCTGTAGCGCAAAAAAAGTTTTCCGGGGCTTTAATGTTTCTTCTTGATGTAACGAAACTGACAGGAGATGTCGCCAAGGAAATACGGTCTGGAAAAACGGGATATGCATGGGTGATTGACAATAAAGCCACCTTTCTTTTCCACCATGAAAAAGAATTTGTCGGCAAAAATGCCTTTGAAGTACGAAAAGGGAAAATGCCTTCTATATCCTTTGCAAGGATTAATGAGATTCAGAAAGAGAAGATGTTAAAAGGTGAAGAGGGGACAAGCTGGTATATATCTGGATGGCACAGAGGGCAAGAAGGGAAGATGAATAAGTTGATTGCCTTTGCGCCTATTAAATTAGACAAGAAGGCTGAAAGTCGCATCTGGTCTGTAGCTGTAGTAGCGCCTGCAAGTGAAGTAGAAGGGGCAATCCATTCAATCCATATCCAACAATTTTTACTTCAGGCATTAGTTTTTTTTGTCGTTTTATTGGGAGGACTATCAATTAATCTTATGATTTTAAGATGGTCAAGCTTATTAGAGCAAGAAGTGGAAAAAAAGACTAAAGAACTCAGAAAATCCGAAAGCCAATACAGATCCGTTGTGGAGAATGCTAGAGATATCATCTTTACACTTGACAAAGAAGACAGGCTTCTCTCCGTGAACGAATACGGCTATAATTTCTTCAAAAAGAGACCTGAGGAAATTCTGGGCCATAATATTTTAGAGCTGCTCCCTGATGAATGTGCTGAACTTCAGATGAATGTAATAAAAGAGGTCTTTGCCACCAATATAAGTAAGCAGCTAACCTGTTCTGTGGAGGTGGATGGTAAGGAATACTGGCTCAGTACAAATTTCAGCGGGTTTCTGGCCGAAAATGGGAATGTCTTCTCAGTCCTGGGAATCGCACGGGACATCACGGAGAGGAAGAAGATGGAAGAGCAGATGTCTCATACAGAAAAACTGGCATCAATGGGAACGCTGGCTGCTGGCGTGGCGCATGAAATAAATAATCCACTCGCAATTATCCTCGGCTTTACAGACCTGCTTTTAGAAAAGGCTGCCACCGGATCCAAGGAACATGATATATTAACAACCATCGAAAGACAGGCTACCAATGCCAAGAGGGTAGTTGAAAACCTTTTGAGTTTTGCACGTCATAAAGAGTATAAAGAGGAAGAAATTGATCTTAACAAGAACATAGAAACAGTACTAGCAGTCACGAGGAATACTTTGCTCCTGAACAGGGTTTCTGTAGATCAATACATGCAAGATGATCTGCCAGCAATCAAGGTAGATTCTGGTGAATTGCAGCAGGTCTTCTTTAATATCATCAATAATGCCATTTATGCTATGAAGGGCGGGGGAGTTTTAACCATTATAACGAAGGCATTTAATAATGAAAAGGTTGAGATCAGGTTTGCTGATACAGGGCCTGGCATTAAAAAAGAATATCGAACCAGGATATTTGACCCTCTCTTCACTACAAAGGATGTTGGTGAAGGTACAGGACTGGGACTTTCGGTTTCTTATGGTATCGTAACAAAATATGGGGGGTCGATTACCTTTGAAACAAAGACAAAGGATGAATCAGAAGAGACAGGGACAACTTTTATCATAACCTTGCCAGCAAAAGCTGGGATTCACTATTCTCACCCTATAAAACCAAGCGAAGACAAAAGGCAATTTAAGAGAAATAAGCATGCATCAGAAATACAGGTCTTGATTGAGGAAGGCTCTTTCAGATCCTATGCCACTGATTTCTCTGTGAATGGTCTAAGCTTCTTTATTGAGGATACGCCATCTATAACCGTAGGTTCTATCATTGGTATAAAAATCGAATATCTCTACATACAGGGACGGGTCGTATGGACTAAGAATATTGGTACGGAGCTAAAGGTCGGAGTTGAGTTGGTAAGAGCGGGTCCGGATTCTGAGATTTAGGGTATTAATCATTTAAAATTAAACCTGGAACTCTTAAAGGGGGGAAAAAGATGCCTGAGAAGCTATTGATAGTTGATGATGAACCGGATATGCTAAAGCTTTTAAGCATGATTATTAAAGAAAAGACACCTTATGAAGTCGTAACTACCAATAATCCTTTGGAAGCGCTTGATTTTGCAAAAAAGGGTGGGTTTGATCTTGTGATCTCAGATTTGAAAATGCCTGGTCTTGACGGGATTGAGCTCATTGAAGCAGTTAAAAAGATAGACGAAGATATTCCGATTATCATCATAACTGCTTACGGAACCGTTGAATCTGCTTCCGAGTCTATGAACAAAGGTGGGTTCGACTTCATTACAAAACCATTCAGAAAAGAACAGATTCTCTTTACGATTGATAAGGCAATAAAATGGCTCAAACTACAGAGGGAAAACAAAATGCTCAAGGAACAACTGAAGAGTAAAACATAGTTACCAAGGAGCTCATAAGTAACACCCCTTCAAAGGCCCATTTCTGTCATGCCGGCTTGTCCGGCATCTTTCTTAATGTAGGATTCCCGACAAGCGGGAATGACATTGTAGTGGCTTTACTTATGACCGTGTTAGTAATATAAACCTCGTAAACCTTAACCCTTAATACTTGTTTCTACATGCTCTTTGATGAATTCTTCCATATACAATTCGGTACTGGCATCATCGTACATGATAGCGTCCATTTGTTTAGTGTAAACCGTCAATCTGCCCAGAATCTCTAACTTTTCTTCAAGATGTGATTTTTTATATTTTGTTATAACAGCATCGATGATATCCTCTATAATCTTCACACTAAAGCCCATTTTTTTGAGAATTTCACTAATTAACACGATTCTTCTCAATCTCCTGTCCCGATCCGCACCTCCTCCCTTAAAAAAGAATCTTATGTAATTGTCGTTGATATTTCCACCTGTATAAGCCTCCGCTACCGAAAGATGGTAACCAAGCCTGATCGAGAAGTTCATATACTCGCCGGAAATGAAGGAGATACTTTTCTCTCCCATTTGTTCAAGTTCTTCCTCGGGCAGAGAAGCGGTATGAGCGATCATCCCCAGAAATCCCTTGACATCCACATGCCTCGGTTCAGGCCATTCCACCGATGACATACCTTTTAAAAAAGCTTTGAGAGGTATTGAGCTGATATTATCAGAAATGAGTTTTTCAGGTTTACCTTCTATCCCGCCTCCCAAGTCAATAACATACACGGCAAGAGGAATACCCGCTATAAGTCTGACTGCTTCAACGCCTTCCGGTAATATCTCGGAAATCTTAAACATCTCCTGCATCGCCTTTTGATGTGCAAAACGTATGATATCATGGAAGGTCTCGCAGAACTCGGGCTTGAACTTTTCATCCTCCGGGTTTATTAGATTCAGAGTGATGACCCTTTTGAGAATCTTCTCAAAAGCTTTAATATATGGGGTTTTAAAAGCCCCTATCCTCTTTTTTGAAAATTCTGATAACTCTTTTACCCTTCCTTCATAAATAATGCAGTTTATTGCATCTACTGTTATTCCCTGACCGTTTTTGATAACTTCTGCTGCAACTTCTGTGTCAACAATCATGGGGATTTGAAATTCCCGGGCCAATGTCGCCAGATGAACCGTTGCTCCCCCGATATCGGTTATGATCGCACCCGCCTTATTCAGGACGGTAACATACTTTGTAGAGGTATGCTTTGCCACAAGGACAGCGCCTTCCGGAAAATCCTCAGTATCCTCTCCCGCTTTTACAACATAAGCCTTTCCAAAACCGATTCCCTTGCATGCAACAACTCCTTTATCAATCAGGATGTTGTACCCCGGAATGCGGGCGGGAACAGGGCTCGTTATTTCCTCTGCTGGAATCAGCAATGGTCTTGCCTGTACTATGTACGGCCTATTCCCCAAGTCTATTGCCCATTCGATATCCTGAGGATATTTATAATGGTTTTCTATGGCAACTGCGTATACAGCAAGTATCTTGATCTGTTCATCGTCCAGACACGGTTTCCCTTTCATATCATCCGGAAGAGTAACCTGCTCCACCTTTCCATCAGGGCGGCAGATAGTCATGCCTGTTTGCTCAGGGATTTTTCTTTCGACGACGTTTAAAGAAGGATATCTCAATACCGTATACGTCTCAGGGGTCAAAACTCCTTCGACCACACACCTTCCCATACCGCGAACGGCACTGATAACAAGGTTATCGGCCTCCGGTCTAATCGGGTCTCTGGAATATATTACCCCTGCTGCCTTTGCATCGATCATTTTGAGAACACCCACGGACATAGCATGTTCAAATATATTCAGGCCCTTTGTCCTAGGATAAAACAATGCCTTTGGGGTAAAGAGACTTGCCAGGACTTCCTTATATTTCTGAAGGATTAAATCAGAAGGCACGTTCAAAAAAGTAGCGTATTGCCCTGCGAAACTGAAATCCCCGTCCTCATGGATGGCGCTGCTCCTTAAGGCAACCAAAACCTTTTGACCGTATTTATTGCAGAGTCTTGTATAGGCACGGAGTATCTCCTCTTCAAGATCGCTGGGTATCTCTCCACTCAGAATCTGTTCTTGAATCTCGCTACTTTTGCTCTCTAATATTTCAGGATCATCCATCCGGAGTTCAGACAATATTTTGTCTATCTTTTCAAGAAGCTCATTATGCTCCATGAACCTCTTATATGCAAAGGTACTGATAGCAAAGCCGTCAGGTGTAGGTATCCTGAGACGGTTTCTTACTTCACCGAGGTTAGCATTTTTATTTCCCAACTTGTCCGACATCTCCGCGGTTATTTCATCAAAAGGCATGGTATAGCTGCTTACAGGAATTTCTCTCTTTGCAAAAAACTTTTCTATTTCTGAATTAATCTCCCTAAATCTCTCATCGAGTCCGGAATATGCATTTTCCGATATAAGATTCAGGTTATCTATAACCTTCTTTACGCCGTCTGCAATGGCACCGATGTTTTTCCCCATATAAGTTCTGTCAACAGGCGATGCGGCTGACATCTTTTCCTCTATGTCTGCCATGAGTTCGAGAACAGAATTGTTTTGTAAAAGGACTTCCCGGAAGGATTGATATTTCTTGAGGAAAGGTTCTTTGCCCTCCTTTTTTTCCTGGGACGGTACTTTTTTAAAGATTCCCGAAAGCTGCTGCCAAATCTTCATTTTTAACTTCTTTTTTGAAACAAGGTTGATAGATTCGTAAAAAGTCTGAAAAAGCACTTTTCTGTCATTCCCGTAGAAACGGGAATCCAGTCTTTTTAAATAGTTACATGCTTTCTGGATTCCCGCTTTCGCGGGAATGACGACTTTTTACGAATCCATCAAGGTTAAATAAATTGATATGTTTCTGTTATTTCATTGCGGTTTCTCTAATTTCTCCTCTTTTAAAATAATTATACCGTAATTGAGAAAATTTCAAGCTCCGGACAGAAAAATATGCGTAGCTAATTTGACAAGCGAATGTGTTCTTTAATAAACTGCTCTATGTACATGTCCGTAACTGCATCATTAAACATGGCCATATCGAGCTGTTTTGTATAGGCAGTCAATTTACCCATTACCACTAATTTGTCTTCAATAGTTGATTGTTTGTATTTCGTAAGGATAGCATTCATTACATCTTCTTTAATATTGACCCTGAATCCCATTTCCTTCAGGATTTCTTTTATAAGCCTTACTCTCCTTAATCTCCTGTCAATGGCAGCTCCTCCGCCTTTGAAGAAAAACTTGATGTAATTGTCATTTATATTTTCTCCTGCATAAGCCTCTAGCATCGAAAAATGATAACCGAGCCGTATACTGAAATTCACATAATTTTTTGATACTACAGCAAAACTTTTTTGTCCTGTTTCCCTGAGCTGTTCTTCCGGAACAGAGGCTGAATGTGCGAGCATGCCCAAAAAGCCTTTCGCATCAACTGGTGGCGGGCCGGGCCATCTCATGCTTCTCATGCCTCTGAGGAACGCAGAAAATGGTATAGACAGGATATCCTCAGGGGTTGCTTTCTTTATGTTTCCTGTGATACCTCCTCCAAGGTCTAACATGTGGGCTGCAATAGGTATCCCTGCTACCAGATTAACTGTCTTTGCCCCTTTAATATCATGTCCCTCACCTATACTGAACATCTCCTGCATTGCTATTTCATGTGCAAAGCGGGTTATGTCATGAAAGGTCTTACAGTATTCAGGCTTGAAGTTTTCATTTTCGGGATCTGTTAAATTGAGAGGGACCACCCATTTCAATACTTTTTCGAGCGTTTTAAACAAATGAGTGTCTTTAAACGGTTCTCTTTTATGCTGTACATATTCAAGGAGTTCGGGAACTTTACCCTCATATATGTTACAGTTTATAGCGTCAACTGTTATTTCCTGGTCATTCTGAATAACGCTTGTTGAGACTTCAGTATCAAGAATTGTAGGAATCTGATATTCCCTTGACAGAGATGCCATGTGTCCGGTTGCACTACCGACATCTGTAATTATAGCGGATGCCTTGTTCATAACAGTTACAAATTTCGGTGAAGTATGTTTTGCAATCAGCACAGCGCCTTGTGGGAAATCCTTTAAATCCTCTTCATCCTTCAGAATGAAGGCCTTTCCGAAACCGACCCCTTTGCATGCAATGACTCCTTTGTCCAGAATGACGTTATACCCTTCAAATCGTGTCGGAAGACAGACTCTGGAGGTTGAAGGTTGCATTAATATTCTCAAAGGCCTGGATTGCAGGATATATATTTTTTTATCATTGCCAACAGCCCACTCAATATCCTGAGGGGAACCATAGTAATTTTCTAAATCAAGTGCATATTTTGCCAGCATCTTTATCTGTTCATTGGTAAGGCACTGTTTCCCTCTTTTTTCTTCAGGTACCATAACCTCTTTAAGCTCGCCAGCCTCTCCTTTTATGAGCATTTTCTCCTGACCCGATATTTTTTTGTCAATGATAGTTCCTTCGGGGTGTCTTGATATAGTATATGTATCAGGAGTTACAGTTCCATCCACGACCCATACCCCGAGACCATGAACTGCATTTATTAAAATATGGTCAGTTGATGAATCATTCGGATCTCTTGAGTATATAACCCCGCCCGCAATCGCATCAACCATATTCAAGACACCTACAGCCATTACCATTTCTCCTTCTGAGAATCCCTTTGTCTTGGAGTAAAAAATCGCGCGTGGAGTAAAAAGGCTTGCAACAACTTCCTTGTATTTCTGCATGATTGAATCTCCGGGGACATTGAGAAACGTGGCATACTGTCCGGCAAAACTGAATTCACTGTCCTCACGTATAGCGCTGCTTCTGACTGATACCATCGTTTTTTCTCCGACTTTTTTACAGAGCTTTGCGTAAGCATTTTCAATAGCTTCCTGTAAATCAGGCGGGATATCTGATGTTATTATCATGTGGTATACTGCTTTACTGAATTTATTAAGTTCTTCCAGATTTTCTATGCTGAGTGATGACAATCTTTCACTGATTTTTTCAATAAGCCTGTTATGATCCATGAATTTTATAAATGCATATGCACTGATCACAAAACCATCGGGTGTCGGAAGATGAAGGCTGCCCTTTACTTCTCCCAAATGCGCAATTTTACCACCAGCAATCCCGACTGTTTTTCCGTTAAGATTTTCAAGAGGAACAGTAAGATCACTGACCGGTACCTCCATTTTATATTCAAGGATTTTTTCGAGCTTCTGGCTGATATCAGTATGGATTTTAGAGAATAGTGAGTATTTGTTGTTTGAGAGGGCATTAAGGTTTTCAATAATTTTTATAACTTCATATCCAATAAGACGTACATTTGTTTTTATATAATGCATATCAAACAGGTATTCACCTGAGAGTTTTTCCTCCATATCAGCCATGAATTCAAGAACCTGATTGTTGGTTGAAAGGAGGTTCTGAAATGCTTGATACCTAGCCTTCATAGACTCTTTAACAATATTGTTCTGCACTTTCACTTCAGACGATTTTTTAAAAAATTTTGAGAGTTTAAACATGCATAATTATACCCTTTAAAAAAACTCTTGACAAGTGGATTTAATATCATTATACTTTTTTTGTCTGAATATGCTTTTATAATAACATAATAACATTATTAGATTATGGAATTAATCGATAGAGAAGATCATCAGAAACTGTATTTGCAGCTCTTCGGGATACTGAAGAAGAAGATTGAGAGCAGCGAATGGCCTATCGGCTCCCAGATCCCTACTGAAGAAGAACTATGTAAATTATTTGGTGTCAGCAGGGCAACCGTTAGAACAGCTGTGCTTGAACTCGTCAGGCATGGCTACCTGAAACGTCAGCAGGGTAAAGGTACCTTTATCTTCAGAAATGTCGTCTCTGAAGGGTTAACCATGCTCACAGACTTCAGGGAACTCTTGTTTGAAGAAGGCCTGAACTTCTCCACACATGTCCTTGCACGTACTGTCATAATGCCCATTGATGACCTCGATGTAAAACTCGATATCCCCAAAGACAAACACATTATTTATATAAAACGGTTGCGGTCAGTTGATAATGAACCCGTCCTGCTCCAGGAATCCTATATCCCCTATCACGTCTGCCCTCTCCTCCTGGAAGAAGATATTGCACATCAATCCTTATTCGCCCTCTTTGAAAAGAAGTACGGCATTAGGATCACCAGGGTAAAAAACTATATTGAGATTACGTATCTGAGTGCTGATGAAGCACGGCTTATCGGGTTACCAGAAGGTTCACCAGCAATCCTTATGACCCAGTATTTCTACTCAGGTGAGACCCTGGTTATGTATACGCGTTCGATTAAACGGACTGATAGATTTAAATTCTTAATGGAGCTTGAAAGAAAAGCTACTTAAAAAAAGGAGGGAAACTATGTCAGACAGCAAAGTTGTAAAAGATGTAATGATCGGTATTTTTGAATATCCTCACGTGCCCTACTGGTTTTCGATCAGTCAGACCATCAAGATCGTGAAGGTCTCTTTTCTCAGTACCAAGAAATATCCTGACCCGATGGCAATCCTGGTATTTGACGAAAAGTATAACCTCATGGGCACCCTGACTCTCAAGGATATGTTGAAAGGTCTTGAACCACGGTTTCTGAAACCCAGTGCAAAAGCACAGGTTGCCGAGGAAGATGAAACAGGTTTATCTCTCATATGGGATACTCTCTTTGTCAAAGGGACAAAAGAACTGGCAGAAAAGCCTGTTAGCGAGATTATGGTTCCTGCCAAGTACTTTGTCGAACCTGATGACCCTATAACAAAAGCAGCATATATGATGCTCCACCACGATCTGGTTTTACTGCCGGTTTTGGAGAACAAAAAGAAGTTTGTTGGACTTGTAAGGATGATAGAGATATTCGACGAAATATCCGATACACTTGTTAAGGAATAGGAGGCGATAAAATGGCAAAGAAAGAGATAAAGAAGACTGAAGGCTTACCACAACCGCCACCTGAGATACTCGTTGCTGAAGCCAAACCAAAATTTGACTGGAAACGGGTAATGTTTATTCTGTTAGGTCTCGGGCTTTTCTTATGGATTTACTTTATGCCGTCATGGCCAGATGCAGTAGATCCTATCGGAAAGCATTTTGCGCTCTCTCAGAAGGGAAAAGGCGCTATAGCGTTATTTCTTTTAGCAGGCATATGGTGGGTATTCGAAGTTGTGCCAATAGGTGTAACAGCAATAGCGATCGGTGTTTTTCAGGCCATTTTTGCCATACGTTCTGCAAAAGACGCCTTTAAAGATTTCATGGATCCCTCGGTTATGTTTATCTTCGCTTCAGTCGTTGTTGGTATCGCATTTACAAAATCAGGTCTTACTAAACGCCTTGCTTACAAAATGCTTCAAATCGTTGGTGAAAA